>NZ_BAAAUG010000037.1:0-56764 GCF_039533825.1 Streptomyces rectiviolaceus | reverse complement strand
AGCCCGGCCGGCGTTTGAGGACATCTTGTCGGGGGTCCAGGGGGCGGAGCCCCATGGTTTCGGGAAGGGGTGGGATTGGGGATAGCCCCGCAGGGATCGCCCCTACCCGAACCGCTCGATGCGGATCCGGTCAACCGGCTGGCCCCCGGCCACCAGCAGGCGCGAGGCGTGCTCGGCGAAGCCGTTCGACCCGCAGATGTACGCCTCCCAGCCGCCCTCGGGCTGAGCGGGGCCGAGGAACGGGGCCAGGTGCTCGGCGCGAAGCCGCCCCTCCGTCCGCGTCAACACCACCGTGGTCTCATCGCCGTATTCCTCCGCGTAGATCAGATCCTCACGCGTCCGCGCCGACACGAGAAGCCGCAGCGGCACCGCGCTCCCGCCCCGCCGCCAGTGCCGCAGCATCGACATCAGTGGGACCACGCCGGAGCCCGCGCCGAGCAGCAGCGCGGGACGGTCGCCGGGCCACGCGAAGAAACCGGACAGCGGCCCCCGCACCTCCACCACGTCGCCGACGCGGGCGACCGTGTGCAGATGCCCGGACACCTCGCCGCCCGGCACGTGGTCCAGGGTCAGCTCGATCTCGCCGCGCTCGGCGGCGTCCGCCGGGGCGGAGGCGAGCGAGTAGTGGCGCTGCGCCACGTAGCCGTCGGGCGCCGTCAGCCGCAGCATCACGTGCTGGCCCGGCAGATGCCCCTGCCAGTCGGCCACCTTCAGACGGAAGGTCGAGACGGTCCCGGCGGCGTTGTCCCGGCGGACCTCCACCACGGTCGCCCGCTGCCAGACGGAAGCCGCGCGATTGCTCACCGCGATGCGCCCGGGCACGGCGAACCGCGTCGGGGGAACGAAAGTCTCAGTCACCGGAGTAACGCTCCTCACGCCAGGGATTTCCCCGGTGGTGATAGCCGTTCTGCTCCCAGAAGCCCGGCTCGTCGTGGTCAAGGAGCCGCAGCCCCGCGACCCACTTCGCGCTCTTCCAGAAGTAGAGGTGGGGCACGATCAGGCGCGCCGGGCCGCCGTGCTCGGGAGGCAGCGGGCCGTCCCCGTACTCCCAGGCGATCCACGCCTTCCCGCCCGTCACGTCGGAGAGGGGGAGGTTCGTGGTGTAGCCCGTGTGCGAGTACGCGACGACGTGCGTGGCCTCGGGGCGCGGCCCCGCGGCGGCCAGGAACGCGTCCAGGCTCACCCCGCCGAAGCGCACCCCGAACTTGGACCAGCTGGTCACGCAGTGGATGTCGCCGCGGTACTCGGACGCGGGCAGCGCGTGTGCCTCGTCCCACGTCCAGGTGTGCGGGGACGTGACGAGCCCGTCCACGCGGAACGTCCAGTCCGCGGGCGCGAGCTCGGGCGTCACCTCGGCGGACAGGACGGGCCAGCCGTCCGCCGCGTCGTACTGCCCGGGAGGGAGCCGCGGGTCGCGGTCGGCGGCGCGGGCGCGGCCGGTGAAGCCGCGGGTGGGTTCGATGGTCATACGGTGCTTGCCACTTCGGAGGTGCTTGATGCCGTTTCGGAGGTGCTCGTCGTGCCCGTCGTGCTTGTCGTGCTCGTGGGGCCGGGCGCCGCGGAGGCCGCCGCGTCCCGCAGGGCTCGCAGCACGCGCTGCTCGTCCAGCGTCTCCAGCGTACGGTCGCGCATCAGGACGCGACCGTCGACCACCGTGTCACGTACGTCGGACGACGCGGCGGCGTACGCCAGCATCGACCACGGGTCGTGCCGCGGCGTGAGATGCGGCCGGGTGAGATCGAGCACGATCAGGTCCGCGCGCTTGCCCGGCTCCAGGGAGCCGAGCTCCTCGCCGAGGCCGAGCGCCCGCGCCGACTCGATGGTCGCCATCCGCAGCGCCTGCTCGGCGCCGACCGCCGTCGGATCGCCGCCCGCCTTGTGCACGAGCGCCGCGAGCTTCACCGCGCCGAGGAGGTCGAGCGTGTTGGAACTCACGGCGCCGTCCGTGCCGAGGCCCACCGTGACGCCCGCGTCGAGCAGGTCGGGCACGCGCGCGATGCCGCAGCCGAGCTTCAGGTTCGACACCGGGCAGTGCGCGACGGCCGTGCCGGTGCGGGCGATGGCCTCGATCTCCGCGTCCGTGAGGTCGACCGCGTGCGCGAGCAGCGTGTCGGGGCCGAGAACGCCGAGTGAGTCGAGCAGCTCCACGGGACGCATGCCGTGCTGCCGGGTGACCATCTCCACCTCGCCCGCGTTCTCGGCGGCGTGGATGTGCAGCAGGGCGCCGTGCTCGCGGGCGAGCGCGCTGATCGCCGTCAGCTGCTCGGGCGCGAGGGTGTACGCGGAGTGCGCGAAGATCCCTGGGCGGGTGCCCGGCGCCGGGGTGAGGGCGGCCAGGTCCGCCGCGGCCCAGCCGAGCCGGTCCGCGTAGGGGCGGCCGTCCGGCGGGCCCGGCACGTCCATGAACGTGGGTCCTGTCAGGAGGCGCCACCCGGCGTCGCGGGCCACGGCCTCGGCCGCCTCGTGGAACCAGTACATGTCGAGCGCGGCGGTGACCCCGCCGCGTACGGACTCCGCGATCGCGCCCTGGATCCCCGCGGTCACCGTCCGGGGCGAGAGCAGCTCCGCCTCGGCCGGGATCACGCGCGCCAGGAAGCCCTGCAGCGTCACGTCGTCGGCGATGCCGCGGAACAGGGTCATCGCCAGGTGTGTGTGCGTGTTGATGAGGCCGGGGAGGACGAGGCAGCCGCCGGCGTCCAGCTCATCGGTGGCCTCGTATGCGGCGCGCAGCCGTTCGGCAGGGCCGACCTCGACGATCCGTCCGTCGCGCACGGCGACGGCGCCGTCCGCCACGACCGTGCCTGACGCGTCGACGGTGAGGACGTCGCCGCCGTGGACCAGGAGATCTATGGAGCCGCCCCGGTCCTGGGCCGGCAGGTCAGTGGGGTGCATCGGTTCCGTTCTCCGTGACGTTGTTCAGGTGCGGCTCAGTGCTCCGTGGAAGCCAGCAGGCGCAGCGCGTCCAAGGCTATCCGGGCGCCACGGTCGACTCCCTCGGCCACCACGTCGCGGTGCGGGTTGTAGCCACCGGTGGCCTCTTCGTCGACGAGTTCATCGGCGTTCGCGCCGTCCACGACGAGCGCGCCGCCCGCGACGAGACCGTGCGTGGACGCGAAGACGTACAGCGCCGAGAGCTCCATCTCGATGGCCGCGATCCCGGCCGCCGCGTACGCCTCGCCCGGCAGCGGCAGGAAGCCCGGCTGGAACGCGGCCCGCGTCCACACCACGCCCCGGTGGTACGGGGCTTCGGCCGCGCGGGCCGCACGCTGCAGCGCGATGACCGCCTCCGGAGTCGCGAACGCCGGGTACTCGGCGGGGATCAGCTGCTGCGTCACGCCGTCGTCGCGCACCGCCGCGTCCGCGATGACCAGGTCGCCGTCGCGGATGCCGGGGCGGATCGCGCCCGCCGTGCCGAGCCGCAGGATGGTGGTGACGCCCGCCTCCGCGAGCTCCTGGAAGAGCAGGATCGCACCGGGGGCGCCGACGCCGTGCGAGGCGACGACGACCGGGGTGCCCTGCCAGGTGCCGGTGAAGGTGCGGTACTCGCGGTGGTACGACACCTCCTTCGCGTCGTCCAGGAGGTCGGCGACGGCGGTGGCGCGCGCCGGGTCGCCGACGACGACCGCGCGGGTGGGCAGGCCGGTGCGGGGGACGCGGGTGATGGGCAGTGCGTCGGTGAGCGCGACGGCTTCGGTGAGCGTACGGGCGTCGGTTGCGTCAGTTGCGTCGGTCGTCATGAGGAGGCTCCTACCAGGGGCGTCGTCTTGCGGCGGCGCCTGCGCGCCGTGGACAGGAAGAGGGCGGCCAGGGTCACCACGTACGGCGCGGCGTCGGTCGCCTGCTGCGGCATGCCGAGCCCCTGAAGACGGAAGCCGACGGCCTCCGCGATGCCGAAGAGCAGCCCGGCGAGCAGGACGCCGAGCGGCAGGGCGCGGCCCAGCATCACGGCCACCACGGCGATCCAACCACGCCCGGCCGTCATGTTCTCGGAGAACAACGTGACGTTGCCGAGGGCGAGTTGGGCGCCCGCGAGGCCGCAGAGGACGCCGGATGTCAGGACGGCGGCGTACTGATACTTCGCCGGGCTCACGCCCAGCGTCGCCGCCGCGTCGGGCGCCTCGCCGACGCCGCGCAGACGAAGGCCCCAGGGATGGCGGGCCAGGAACACGGCGGCCACGGCGACGGCGGCCCACGAGAGGTACACGAGCGCGGAGTGCCCGGAGAGGACCGCCCCGACGAACGGGATGTCGATGCCGCCGAGACCGGCCAGCCCCGGATCGGAGAAGGTGCCCTGTACGCCGAAGACCGTACGCAGCAGGAATCCGGTCAGGCCGACCGCGAGGAGGTTGAGCGCGACGCCGAGCACGACGGCGTCCCCGCGCAGCGAGATCGTCCCGACGGCCAGGATCATCGAGTACGCCGCGGAGGCGAGGGCGGCGAACACGACACCCAGCCAGGCGCTCCCGGTGAACCAGCTGCCCGCGACGCCGCTGAAGCAGCCGATCAGCATCATGCCTTCGAGGCCGATGTTGAAGACGCCCGCGCGCTCGCAGACCGCGCCGCCGAGCGCGGCGAGGAGGATCGGGGTGAGGGCGAGGAGCGCCGAGTGGAACAGCGCGGAGTCGATGCTCATCGCACGCTCACTTCCTTCACTTCGATCTCGTCGGTGGGCTGCTCTCCGGGCTTCTTCCTGGCCCGGCGCCACGTCAGGTTGAGCCGGGCCGCGAGGAAGACGATGACGACGGCCTGCAGGACCTGCGTCAGTTCGCGCGGCACTTCGGTGGTCCGCTCCATGGCGAGCCCGCCCACTTCGAGCGCCGCGAAGAACAGGGCGGCCAGAGCCGTCCCGATCGGCGCGGCGGCGGCGAGGAGCGCGGCCGTGAGACCGGTCCAGGTGTGCCCGGCCGCGGTGAGCGAACCGTCGATGAAGCGATAGGGGAAGCTGAGCACGCCGATGGCGCCGACCAGGCCCGCGACGGCGCCGGAGAGCGCCATCAGCCGCAGCGTGAGCCGCGGCCTGTCGACGCCCGCGTAGGCGGCGAAGCGTGGGTTGAGGCCCGTCATGCGGATCTCGTAGCCGGTGGCGGTACGGGCGTCGGCGAAGACGAAGACGGCGACCGCGACGGCCACGAGGAGCAGCCCGACGGTGACGGTCGACGACCCGAAGGCGGGCAGCTCGACCCCGTCGGGAAGCCGCCGCGTCTGCGGAAGACTCGACCCGTCCTCCTTGAGCGGAAAGCGCGCGAGGTAGGAGGCGAAGGACATCGCCGGATACCCGAGCAGCAGACTGCTGACGAGCAGCGGCACCCCGAACCGGTTCTGGCAGACGGCGGCGAGCGCGGCGTAGGCGGCGCCGGCCGCCATGCCCGCGAGCAGCGAGGCGACGACGGTGAGGGGCGCGGGCAGCGGCGAGTAGAGCCCGGTGGCGACGGCGGCGATCCCGCCGAGCACCAACTGCCCGTCCCCGCCGAGGTTGAGCAGCCCCGCCCGCATGGGGATCGCGAGCGCGAGGGCGAGCCCGATGATGCTGGTCCCGGTGGTGAGGGTGGACCCGATGCCGTCGGGCCCGAGCGCACCGCTGACGACGGAGCCGTACGCCCCGATGGGGTCGGCGCCGGTCCCGACGAGGAAAAGCGCGCCGACGAGAACGGCGGCGACGACGGAGTGCAGCGCGGGCGCGCGGAGGCTCCGGCCGCCGAGGGAACGGATCGCGGCACCCATGTCAGGGAGCCTCCTTCTCGCGGGGGGAGGGGATGACCGGGCCGGACTCGGCGTCACGGTCGGGCGAGGCCACGACGGGAGCCTGCGGGGTGGGCGACTCGGCAACCGGCTCGGCGGACGACGCGGCAGTCGCCGAGGTGGGCGGCTCGGCGGTGGAGGCGCGGTGGGACGTGGACGCGTCGGCCGTGGTCGGCTCACCGTTCTGACCACTGCTCGGGAAGGCGGCGTCAGGCACGGTGCGCGAGCCCGTCACCGCGGCCCCGGCGGCGGCGGTCCTGCCCGCGTTGGTTCCGTCTGTGGCGGTCCCGTCCGCGCCGGTTTCGTCCGTGGCGGTGCTGCCCGGGCCAGTTCCGTCTGTGGCGGTCCCGTCCGCGCCGGTTTCGTCCGTGGCGGTGCTGCCCGAGCCGGTCTCGTCCGCGGCGGTCCCGACCGCGCCGGTCCCATCCGCGCCGGACCCGCCCGCGCCGGACCCGCCCGCCATGGCGAGGCCAAGGGCCCGCTCGGTCGCGTCGCCGCGAGAGAACTCCGCGGCCACCCGGCCCTCGTACATCACCAGGACTCGGTCGGACAGGCCGCGGATCTCGCTCAGTTCGGCGGAGACCAGGAGGATCGCGTGGCCCGCGTCGCGGTGGGCGATCAGTTGGTCGTGGATCGTCTGGATGGCGCCGATGTCGACGCCCCGGGTGGGCTGTTCGACGATCAACAGGGGGGATTCGTGGGCGAGTTCACGGCCGATCACCAGCTTCTGCAGATTGCCGCCCGACAGTGAGCCCGCCGTGTGGCGGGGCGATGCCGCCTTGATGCCGAAGCGGTCGATCAGGACGCGCGCGTGCTCGCGGAGCCAGGACGGGCGCAGGAGGCCGTGCCCCCGGTGGTGGCCCATCGCCAGGTTCTCCGCGATCGTCGCCGCCGGCGCCGTGCCGACCGCCACGCGGTCCTCGGGGACGTAGGCGAGACCCGCCGCGCGGCGCCCCGCCGCCGAGGCGTCCGTGATGTCCTGCCCGCAGAGCGTGACCCGCCCCGCGGAGACCGGACGCAACCCGGCGATCGCCTCGACGAGTTCACTCTGACCGTTGCCCGCCACGCCCGCGATGCCCACGATCTCGCCCGCGCGGACGCAGAGCGTGACCTCGCGCACGGCGTCCGTCGACAGGGAATCGACGAGAAGGACATCGCCGCCCGGCGTGCCCGTCGGATGTACGCGGTCCAGCTCCACCGCACGCCCCGTCATCGCCGCGGCGATACCGTCCGCGCTGGTGTCCGCGGTCCGCATCCGCGCCGCCACCCGGCCGTCCCGCAGGACCGTCACCGCGTCGCTGCCCTCCATCACCTCGCGCAGCTTGTGGGTGACGAGGAGGACCGTGCGCCCGTCGTCCGCGAGGGAGCGAAGGACACCGAACAAGGCGTCGGCCTCGGAGGGGGTCAGGACCGCCGTCGGCTCGTCGAGGATCAGCGTACGAGCGCCGCGGTAAAGGAGCTTGAGGATCTCCACGCGCTGGCGCACGCCCACCGGCAGGTCCCCGACCTTCGCCGCGGGGTCCACCGCGAGCCCGTGCTCATCGGCGAGCGCGCCCACCCGCCGCAGCGCCTCGGCCCGGTCCGTCAGACCGAAACGGCGCGGCTCGGCCGCGTACACGACGTTCTCGGCGACCGTGAAGGACGGGAAGAGCTTGAAGCTCTGGTGCACCATGCCCAGGCCCGCAGCGATCGCCTCGCTCGGGCTCGCGAAGGTCACCTCGCGCCCGTCGAGCAGGATCTGCCCGGCGTCCGGCCGCTGCAGCCCGTACAGGACCGACATCAGCGTCGACTTGCCCGCGCCGTTCTCGCCCATCAGGGCGTGGATCTCACCACGCGCGACGGTCAGATCCACCCGGTCGTTGGCGAGCGTGCCGGGGAACTCCTTGGTGATACCGCGCAGTTCGACGGCGGGGGAGCCGACGACGGTCTCAGGCCGCGGGGTCATTGACCTTCAGCTTCCCGGCGACGATGTCGTCCCGCAGCGACTCGACGCGCTTCAGCACGTCCTCGTGGTCGGCGATCAGGCACTTGGAGTCCGCGACGCCCGGCTCGAGGCCGGTCAGCGACATGCCGCCCTCCTTGAGGCCGTACGACACCGTGGCGCCGCCCTTGCCCTTGAGGATCTGCGCGATGCCCTTCTCGACGGCGACATCGGTCTTCTTCAGTACGTTGTCGACGACGACCCCCGGGTTGCCCAGGCACTGGTTCGCGTCGACGCCGTACGCCTCGAAGCCCTTGGCCTTCGCGGCCTGGAAGACACCGGTGTTGCCGCCCGCCGCGGCCGCCATCACCTGGTCGACCCCGCCGGAACCGAGCGTCGACGCCTGGTCCTTGGCGCGCGCGGCGTCATTGAACGGCGACTGCCCGCCGACGAAGAGCGTGCGGGACTTGACCCCCGCCTTCACCTTCTTCGCACCGGCCGCGAACGGCTCGCTGTAGCGGCGGAACTGCGGGGTGTCGAGGACGTCGACGGCGCCCACCTTCTTGCTCTTGGTGAGAAGACCGGCCTCGGCGCCCGCGAGGTACACCGCCTCGTGCTCGCGGAAGACCGCGCAGGTGACGTTCTTGTACGTCTTCTTCGTGCACGCGTCGACGAGCAGGAACTGCTGCTTCGGGTGCGCCTCGGCCTGCTGCGCGGCGATGTCGGCGAACTCGAACCCGACGAGCGCGATGACGTCGGGCGCGGAGTCCACGGCCGACTGCACGTTCTGCTGCTGCGAAGAGGTATCGCTGCTCTGGAAGACCTTCGGGGTCCCGGCGCCCTGCGCCTTCGCCGCCGACTTCACCCCGCTGACGGCCAGCTTGAGGAACTCGTTCTGGGCCACCGGGTCGGGCGTGACGAGCGTGAACGCCTTGGCTCCCTCGGCGCCTTCGCCGTCCGAACCGCCCTTCTTCGCCGCCGCGTTGCAGCCGGTGGCGAGAAGGGCGGCGCCGACGGCGAGTGAGGACAGCCGAAGGGACGTACGGCGGGATATGCGAAGCGGCATGCGCAGGGACATACGGGAGCGCCTTCTCGAAGGAGCCTGGGAGCCCAGGCGGTGGCAGGGAGGGGGTCGGACGTGCGAAGCGGCGTCGCTCAGCGACAACAGCGGAAACCGCGGCGACAGCGGCACATTCGGCGGCCGTCGGTCACGGCGGTGCAGCGCATGGGGCAGCCCATGGGGCCAGCGGTCCGCTGGTCTTTCATGGCCGTCCTCCTCGCACCGTGGGTCGGTCCGTCCTGGGTGGCGGTGAGGGTAACACCGGATTTCGGACAGCCGCACGAACGTCTCGAAATATGGTTCGAGCACGTCAGGTACGGTGACGACACCCCTCCCCGCATGGCCTGAAACGCCCCTATTTTCCCGGAGTTGAGTACATGAGCAGCCAGGACCTGCGCGCTGTCACGTGGACGGTGGCCGCGGAGGGCGGCACGCCCTCCCTCTCCCTCATCGACCAGACCGCGCTCCCGCACACCCTGGAGCGCCTCGACGTCACCACCGTCGACCAGCTGATCGACGCGATCGTGCGGCTCGTGGTCCGCGGCGCCCCCGCGATCGGCGCGGCCGGTGGGTACGGCGTCGCGCTCGCCATGGCGCAGGGCGCGCGCGAGGGCTGGGACCGTGCGCGCCTCGACGCGGAGGTCGCGCGGGTGCGTGCGGCGCGGCCCACCGCCGTGAACCTGATGGTGTGCGTGGACCGGGTCGCGCCGCTCATCGACGCGGGTCTGCCCGCGGTGCTCGCGGAGGCGGACGCGATCGTGCGGGAGGACCTCGAGGCGAACCACGCGATGGGCGCGTTCGGAGCCGACTGGCTCCTGAAGCGGGTGTCCCAGGACCGGCCGCTGAGGATCCTCACCCACTGCAACACGGGCGCGCTCGCCACGGCGGGCTGGGGCACGGCCTTGGGCGTCATACGTGAACTCCACAGCCGTGGCCGCCTGGAGACGGTCTACGCCGACGAGACCCGCCCCCTGCTGCAGGGCGCGCGGCTCACCGCGTGGGAGCTGGCGCAGGAGGGGATACCCCACTTCGTCCAGGCGGACGGGGCTGCCGCGGGCACGATCCTGCGGGGCGAGGTGGACGCGGCGATCGTCGGGGCCGACCGGATCGCCGGGAACGGCGACACGGCCAACAAGGTGGGCACGGTGGGGATCGCGCTGGCGTGCGCGTACGCCGGGATCCCGTTCGTGGTGGCCGCTCCCACCACGACGGTGGATCTCGCCACGGCGACGGGTTCGGACATCCACATCGAACTGCGGGGTGAGGACGAGGTGTTGGAGTGGGCGGGCGTACGGACCGCTCCGGCGGAGTCGCGGGGCCACAATCCTGCTTTTGATGTGACCCCGGGGGCGCTGGTGACGGCGCTGGTGACGGAGCGGGGCGTGTTGGAGGTCGCTGCGGGTGAGTTGCCGTCGGTTGGGCTGAGCTAAGAACGGTTCCTTTTCCCCAGCCCCGCCCCTTCCCGAAAACCGTGCCTGCGCCCCGGGCCTACCTGGGGCTCCGCCCCAGACCCCGACAAGATGGCCTCAAACGCCGGCCGGGCTGGATATATCCAGCCCGGCCGGAATCTTCCAGCCCGTCCGGCGTTTGAGGACGAACTCGGCGGAGCCGGTGATGACGGCAACCAAGGCCCCCGCGCCCAGCGGGTTTTCGGGAAGGGGCGGGGTTGGGGAAAAATCAGCCCCGCGTCAGCTCAAGCTCCAGCAACCACTCCACCACCTCAGTACGATGCCGCGCCTCGCGAGGATCCGCTCCCCACACATACAGCCCGTGCCCAGCGACAACCACCGCAGGCATCCCAGGCGAAAGCGCCGCCTCAAGCCGATCCCCCAGCACCACCATGTCCTGGCTGTTCTCGATCACCGGCAGCGTCACAGCAACCTCATGCGTCCCGTGCCCGAGCCCCTTCAGCATCTCCAGGTCCCGGAACGCCACGCCCCCCGGCTTCCGGTGCCCCATGGCCACCGAAGCCACGGTGTGCACATGCACCACAGCCCCAGCCCCAGTGAGCGCAGCGACCCGCGCATGCAGCGCCGCCTCCGCCGAAGGACGCCCCGCGCCCAGCGCCGCACCGGACGCGTCCGTCAACACCACGTCCGCGGACGTGAGTTCACCCTTGTCGCGCCCACTGGCCGTCACCGCGAGCTGAAGCGGCGTACGCGAGAGGACCACGGACAGGTTCCCGGACGTACCCCGCATCCAGCCGAACGACGCGAAACGCGCGGCCTCCGCGGCGAGGACGGCGCCCGCCTCCTCAAGGTCGAGAACTGAAGTGGTCTCACTCATCGAACGCTCCTGGTTCCTGACACAAGGCTGATCTCGTCGAAGGCCGCGGCCTCCGGATGTCCGCCGACCCCGGCGGCGAAGTAGGGCTCCCCGGCCCGCCGTACACCCACGGTCCGCCACCCGGCGTCCCGCGCCGCATCCAGCTCCCCGAGCCGGTCGGAGAGGAAGAGCGTGCGGTCCGGGTCCACCCCGACAGCGGCCGAAATCGCGCGGTAGGAACCGGGATCCTGCTTCGGCCCCGCGTTCTCCGTGTCGTAGAAACCGCTCACGAGCTCCATCAGGGAACCCTCCGGCGAGTACGTGAACCACGCACGCTGCGCGGCGACGGACCCGGACGAGTACACGTACAACCGCACCCCGCCCCCGTCCCTGTCCCCGTCCGCGGCCCAGCCCCGCAGTACGCCGATCACCTCGGGGTAGAAGTGCGAGACCAGCTCGCCCCGCGCGAAGCCCTCCGCCCAGAGGATGCCCTGGAGCGTCTTGAGGGGCGTCGCCTTGCGGTCCTCGTCCACCCAGCCGTGCAGGATCTTCTCGACGCGCCCGGCATCCGCGTCCGGCTCACCGGCCAGTTCGCGCACCTGCGCGACCGCCCGCGCCACCTCCGGCTCGTCGCCCCGCGAGGCGAGCAGCGACCCGAAGCGCTCGCGCGCGTAGGGATACAGCACATCCACCACGAAGCCCGTGGCGCTCGTGGTGCCCTCGATGTCGAGCACCACGGCGTCCACGGAGCCCGTGTCGAACTCGACGCTCACGCCACGTTCCCCGCGTTCCCCGCGTGACCCGTGTGACCCGCGTGGATCGCGTCGAAGTCCGGGAAGCGGTCCGCGATCGGGCTGCCCGTGAACGTGCCGATCCAGCCGTCCTCCTCGTGGAAGAAGCGGATCGCCGTGAACGAAGGGGATGTGCCCATGTCGAACCAGTGCGTCGTGCCGCGCGGCACCCCGAGCAGATCGCCCTTCTCGCAGTAGACCGCGTGCACTTCACCGGCCACGTGCAGATAGAAGATGCCCGAGCCCGCGACGAAGAAGCGCACCTCGTCATCGTCGTCGTGCGTGTGCTCGGCGAGGAACTTCTGCCGGGCCGCCTTCGCCTTCTCGGGCCACTCGGGGTCGTCGCTGGGGTGCAGCGCGACCACGTCGACCGTCTGGAAGCCCTCCTCGGCGTTCAGCAGGTCGATCTCCGCGCGGTACGCGGCGAAGACGGTGTCGCTGTCCGCGTCGGCGGGCACGTCATCGCGTACCGGCCACTGCTCGTAGCGCACGCCGACGGGGGCGAGCGCGGCGGCGATCTCGACCGGGTCCGCGGTGCGGCGTACGACGGTCTCGGGGCCGGACTCCGGCCAGGTCGTCAGGAGGGTCATTGATCACTCCAGGGCAGGTCAGGGATGTCTTCGGATCGTAGCTCGCGGTCCGGCCACGTCACACGGTGTCCCACAGCGTGGACGGCGCCGCCCCGCGCACCACCGGCGCGACCTCCTCGGCGAACCGCTGCAACGTCTCGATCTGTTCGCCGCGCTCCAGGCCGAAGCCGTCCACGGTGACGGACTGCAGGTCGTGCCCGTACACCTCGTGGTAGCCGAGGATCTTGTCGATGATCTGCTGCGGGGAGCCGATGAGCTGCGGCCCGTCGGCGATCGCGTCCTCGATGGTGCGGAAGGGGGTGTTGTAGCCCGCCCTGCCTTCCAGACGCGGCCTGAAGTTCTGGCGCACCCTCGCCTCGTACAGCTCGCCGTAGCGCGCGACCGCCTGCTCCGCGGAGTCCGCGATCAGCAGCCCGCCCGAGCCCGCGGCCACCCGGGCGCGCGCCGGATCGTGCCCGTACTCCTCGAACCGCTCGCGGTAGTACGCGATGAGCTTCGCGTACGCGGCACGCGGCTGGACGGCGTTGGCGGTGAAGAGCGGATCCCCGTGCTTGGCCGCCAGATCGGGGGAGTTGAGGGACGTCGCCGAACCGTGCCAGATGCGGGGCAGGCCCGCGTACGGGCGCGGCACCGTCGTCACGTCCTTCAGCGCGGGCCTGAACTCGCCCTCCCAGTCGACGTTCTCCTCGCTCCACAGGCGGCGGAGCAGCTCGTACTTCTCCTTCTGCAGATCCCACTGCCGCTCCTCGTCGAGCCCGAAGAGATCGAAGTGCCCGGCCTCCGCGCCCTTGCCGATCACCAACTCGACGCGGCCGCGCGAGATCTGATCGAGCGTCGCGTAGTCCTCGGCCACCCGCACCGGGTCGAGGATCGCCACGACCGTGACGCCGGTGAGCAGCTTGATCCGGGTGGTCCGCGCGGCGAGCGCGCCCAGCACGACGGTGGGGCTCGACGAGAGGAAGGCGCCCGCGTGCCGCTCGCCCACGGCGTACGCGTCGTAGCCGAGCCGCTCGGCGGCCACGCCGACCTCGATCACGTCCGCCAACCGGTCGGCTGACGTGGGGAGTTGACCGGTCAGCGGATGCGGGGCATGGCCGATGATCGACAGGACCTGGAACTTCATGGTGTCCCTTCCGTGGTGCGACCTCCCCACTCTCCCCGCGCCGTATTGCACGCGTATGTACGCGCCATGGCGGCCCGGCCGGGTACGCCGAAGGGGCGGCCCCCAAGCGGGAGCCGCCCCTTCGATCAGCTAGTGCCTACTTGCCGTCGAGCACGTCCTGGACCTTGGCGCGGACGTCGTCCGTGGCAAGGCCGCGGATCGTCAGCGTCGTACGGCGGCGCAGGACGTCGTCCACCGTCTCGGCCCACTCGTTGTCACGGGCGTAGACGACCTGCGCCCAGATCTCGGGGGCGTCCGGCGAGACGCGCTCGGCGAGCTCCGGGTTCTCGTTCGCCAGGCGGGCGATGTCGAAGGAGAGCGAGCCGTAGTGCGTCGCCAGGTGCTTGGCGGTGTCGGCGGCCATGCGCGGGCCGGGCGCCGGACCGTCGACGAGCAGCCGGTGCGCGACCGCGCGCGGGTTGGCGATGCCGGGCAGCGGAAGCCGCTTCTGCAGCTGCGAGATCGGCTCGTAGTCGTCGCCGAGCGGGTGGCCGGGCAGCGCCTCCAGCTTCTTCATCACCGTACGGCCGATGTGGCGGAAGGTCGTCCACTTGCCGCCCGCGACCGAGAGCATGCCGCCCGCGCCCTCGGTGACGACCGTCTCGCGCTTGGCCTTGGAGGTGTCGCCGGGACCGCCGGGCAGAACCCGCAGACCCGCGAAGGAGTACGTGATCAGATCGCGGGACAGCTGCTGGTCGCGGATGGAGAACGCGGCCTCGTCCAGGATCTGCGCGGTGTCCGACTCGGTGACGCCGACGTCCGCCGGGTCGCCCTCGAACTCCTCGTCGGTCGTGCCGAGCAGCAGCATGTCCTCCCAGGGCAGGGCGAACGTGATGCGGTACTTGTCGATCGGCGTGGCCAGCGCGGCCTTCCAGGGGGCGGTGCGCTTGAGGACCAGGTGCGCGCCCTTGGAGAGGCGGATGGAGGGGGCCGCGTCCGGGTTCTCCATCTTGCGCAGGTGGTCGACCCACGGTCCGGTCGCGTTGAGCACCAGGCGGGCGTTGACGCCGAACTCGGTGCCGTCCATGCGGTCCTTGAGCTCTGCGCCCGTGACCCGGCCCTTGGTGAAGCGAAGTCCTGTGACCTCGGCGTGGTTGAGGACGGCGGCGCCGGCCTCGACGGCCGCGCGGACCGTCATCAGGGCCATGCGGGAGTCGTTCATCTGGTCGTCGCCGTACACGGCCACGGCCTTGAGGTTGTCCGTGCGCAGCTCCGGCACGTCCTGCGCGGCCTTCGAGGGGCTGAGCAGGTGGCCGACGCCGTCGCCGAAGGCGGACAGCGCCGAGTAGGCGAAGACGCCCGCGCCCAGCTTGGCGGCGCCGTGCGGGCCGCCCTTGTAGACGGGCAGGTAGAAGGTGAGCGGGTTCGCCAGGTGGGGGGCCACCTGACGCGACACCGCGCGACGCTCGAAGTGGTTCTCCGCCACCAGCTTCACCGCGCCGGTCTGCAGGTAGCGCAGACCGCCGTGGAGAAGCTTGGAGGAGGCGGAGGAGGTGGCGCCGGCGAAGTCACCGGCGTCCACCAGAGCCACCCGCAGTCCCGACTGCGCGGCATGCCAGGCGGTGGAGATGCCCAGGATTCCGCCGCCGATCACCAGGAGGTCGTACGTCGCCTTGGAAAGCTGCTCCCGGGTCTCGGCGCGGCTCGCCACTCCAAAAGAAGCACGTGAACCGGCAGCCGGATGCGTCCCGAGGGCAGGGACGCTCTGCAGGGTGGTCATGTTGTTTACTCCTCGCCACTTTCGTCGAGCCAGCCCATGGAACGCTCTACGGCCTTGAGCCAGCTCTTGTACTCACGGGCGCGGGTGTCCGCGTCCATGCGGGGGGTCCACTCCGCCGCCCGGCGCCAGTTGGCGCGCAGTTCGTCGGTGCCGGACCAGAAGCCGACGGCGAGACCGGCGGCGTAGGCGGCGCCGAGGCAGGTCGTCTCGGCCACCATCGGGCGCACCACCGGTGCGTCGAGGAAGTTCGAGAGGGTCTGCATCAGCAGGTTGTTGGAGGTCATGCCGCCGTCGACCTTGAGGGCCGTGAGCTCGACGCCGGAGTCCTTCGTCATGGCGTCGGTGATCTCACGGGTCTGCCAGGCCGTGGCCTCCAGGACGGCGCGCGCGATGTGCGCCTTGGTGACGTACCGAGTGAGACCGGCGATCACACCGCGGGCGTCGGAGCGCCAGTACGGGGCGAAGAGGCCGGAGAAGGCCGGTACGAAGTAGGCGCCGCCGTTGTCCTCGACCGACGACGCGAGCGTCTCGATCTCGGCGGCGGAGTTGATCAGGCCCATCTGGTCGCGCATCCACTGCACCAGCGAACCGGTGACGGCGATGGAACCCTCGAGGGCGTAGACCGGCTTCTGCTCGCCGATCTGGTAGCCGACGGTGGTCAGCAGGCCCGAGTAGGAGTTGATGGCCGACTCACCGGTGTTCATCAGCATGAAGGTGCCGGTGCCGTACGTGGACTTGGCCTCACCCTTGGCGAAACAGGTCTGGCCGAAGAGGGCCGCCTGCTGGTCGCCGAGCGCGGAGGCGACGGGGATGCCGGGCAGGACGTCGCCGAGCTTGCCGCCGGTGACCTCGCCGTAGACCTCGGCGGAGGAGCGGATCTCGGGGAGCATCGCCATCGGAACGCCGATGGACTCGGCGATCTTCTCGTCCCACTTCATGGTGTGCAGGTTCATCAGCATGGTGCGCGACGCGTTGGTGACGTCGGTGACGTGCTTGCCGCCGTTGACACCGCCCGTCAGGTTCCAGATGACCCAGGAGTCCATGGTGCCGAAGAGGATGTCGCCCGCCTCGGCGCGCTCGCGCAGGCCCTCGACGTTGTCGAGCAGCCAGCGGGCCTTCGGCCCGGCGAAGTAGCTGGCGAGCGGCAGGCCCGTCTCACGGCGGAAGCGGTCCTGGCCGACGTTGCGGCCGAGCTCCTTGCACAGGGCGTCGGTGCGGGTGTCCTGCCAGACGATGGCGTTGTGCACCGGCTCGCCGGTGTTCTTGTCCCAGAGCAGCGTGGTCTCACGCTGGTTGGTGATGCCGATCGCCTTGATGTCCTCGTGAGTGATCCCCGCCTTGGAGATGGCGCTCGCGACGACTTCCTGGACGTTGGTCCAGATCTCGGTCGCGTCGTGCTCGACCCAGCCCGGCTTCGGGAAGATCTGCTCGTGCTCCTTCTGGTCGACCGAGACGATCCGGCCGTCCTTGTCGAAGACGATGCAGCGGCTCGATGTGGTGCCCTGGTCGATCGCGGCGATGAAGGGCCCTGCGGTGTGTGCGTCGGTGGTCACGGTGTGCTCCTGATTTCTTGCTCGGCGGTCTGTCTCAGGCGGTCATCGGTATCTGTCGCGCTCCTACTTGAACGCGATGTTGTAGATACCGCCCGCGATGGCGCCGCCGATCAGCGGGCCGACGATCGGCACCCATGCGTACGTCCAGTCCGAGCCGCCCTTGTTGGGCAGCGGGAGCAGGGAGTGCACGATGCGCGGACCCAGGTCACGGACCGGGTTGATCGCGTAGCCCGTGGGGCCACCGAGCGAGAGACCGATGCCGACGACGACGAGCGCGGTGATCAGCGCACCGAGGACGCCGATGCCGTTGCCGTTGTCGTTCAGGCCCTGCGTGAGGATCGCCAGGACCAGCACGACGGTCGCGATGACCTCGGTCAGCACGTTCTGCGCGTAGTTCCGGATCTCAGGACCGGTCGAGAAGATGCCGAGCACCGGACCGGCCTTGGGCGCGGCCTTCTGGTCGACGAGGCCCTCGTCCGCCGGCTGGGCGGCGAGGATCGACGGGTCGGTCAGGTGCGCCTTGAACTGGCCCATGTACGTGAGCCAGACCAGGATCGCGCCGATGATCGCGCCGAGCAGCTGCGAGCCGAGGTAGAGCGGAACATCGCTCCACTTGGTGCCGCCCTCGATGGCGAGGCCGAGCGTGACCGCAGGGTTGAGGTGGGCGCCTGACACGCCACCCGCCAGGTAGGCGCCGGTCAGCACCGCGAAGCCCCACCCGAAGGTGATCGCGAGCCAGCCGGCGTCCTTGGCCTTCGAGGCCTTGAGCGTGACGGCGGCGCAGACGCCGCCGCCGAGCAGGATGAGTATGGCGGTACCGATGGTCTCGCCGATGAAGATGTCGGAGCTGGACACCCGCGACTCCTTTGTCCTTCGTCCAGGGGAAGGCGAACCCCGGGTCCCTCCGGAGGTCCGCGACCTCAGGTGAGGTCGTTGCCGGCCCTTGGCCTTGTCACACTCTAGCGCGTAATGCCGGTAGGTGTTCGACAATGCCGACCGATGGACGCGAGTCTCACCCCGGGGTTACTTACCCGTCAAGAGTTCCGTTATTGAAAACACGATCGTTATTGATCGTTCCGGGTTATCGGTCGTGGCGGGGGTCGCCACGGGGTGAAACACGTGCATCGATGGTCGCGCAGAAGAGTGCCCCCTGCATGTTGAGCAGGGGGCTTGTCGGGGTGCGCGCCCCGAAGGGGCGCGGGGAACCGCGCGATCAGCCACGGACGGCCCGCGGTTTTGTCACCGGTCCAGCAGGCTCAGAACCGCCCGGCGCCCAAGTCCCGCGATACGGCGCGAGCGCAGTCCCGTACGGCCGCGATCAGATCGGGGCGCAGCTCCCCGTCCTTCTGGACACGCTCCACCGCACCGGTGATGCCGACCGCGCCGACCGGCATGCGGCGCCGGTCGTGAATGGGCGCGGCCACGGATGCGATGCCCTCCCAGGTCTCCTCGACGTCGGAGGCGTACCCGCGCGCGCGGGTCATGTCGAGGACGCCCTCGAAGTCGTCGGGGTCCACGACCGTGCGCGTGGTGAGGGCAGGCCAGTCGGCCTCCGCTGCCTCGCTGTGCGCCACCGGATCGTAGGCGGCGAGCACCTTGCCCAGGGCCGTGGAGTGCAGCGGCTGCATCGCCCCGACCTCGAGGACCTGGCGGCTGTCGTCGGGCCGGAAGACGTGGTGCACGATCAGGACGCCCTGCTGGTGCAGCACGCCGAGGTAGACGCTCTCGCCGCTGGAGCGGGCCAGGTCGTCGGTCCACACCAGGGCGCGGGCCCGCAGCTCGTGCACGTCCAGATAGCTGTTGCCCAGGCGCAGGAGCTCGGCGCCGAGCTGATAGCGGCCCGAAGCGGAGTCCTGCTCGACGAAGCCCTCCGCCTGCAGCGTGCGCAGAATGCCGTGGGCCGTGCCCTTGGCCAGGCCAAGGGCGGACGCGATCTCCGAGAGGCCGAGCCGTCGCTCTCCGCCCGCGAGCAGCCGCAGCATCGCGGCCGCCCGTTCGAGCGACTGGATGTTCCGTGCCATCGCAGCCCCTTCCTCCGTCCCCTGTGACTCCAACGTTCGACAATGCTGAACACTATCGGTCGTTGTCGACCTCCCGCGACAGAGCGGCAGGCCGTGTTTCTCGGCGGTTCTCGCCGGTTCTCGTCGGTTTCTCGCCAGTTCTCGCTGTTTCTCGCCGTTTCCCGCCACGCCCCGCGCCACACCGCCGGCAGCGGCCCGACCGGACCCGGCGTCCGCCTCGTGAACACTCGCGCGCTGTGGACCTTCGTCCCGTTACCCTGACCGAGTGCGCCTTCCTCCGAAGCGCAAAGCCGACAGCCGTCGCACCTCAGGGAGCTCTTTCATGGCCTCGTTGCCAACCCCCTCGACCGGTTCCTCGAACGGAACCCGAGCCGATGCCCTCCGCGAAGCCCTCGCCACCCGCGTGGTGGTGGCCGACGGCGCGATGGGCACGATGCTCCAGGCACAGGACCCCACCCTCGAGGACTTCCAGAACCTCGAGGGCTGTAACGAGATCTTGAACGTGACCCGCCCGGACATCGTCCGCTCGGTCCACGAGGAGTACTTCGCGGTCGGCGTCGACTGCGTCGAGACGAACACGTTCGGCACGAACTTCGCCGCCTTGAGCGAGTACGACATCCCCGAGCGGAACTTCGAGCTCTCCGAGGCCGGTGCCCGCATCGCCCGCGAGGTCGCCGACGAGTTCACCGCGTCGACCGGACAGCAGCGCTGGGTCCTCGGCTCGATGGGCCCCGGCACCAAGCTGCCGACCCTGGGCCACGCCCCGTACACCGTGCTGCGCGACGCCTACCAGATCAACGCCGAAGGCATGATCGCGGGCGGCGCGGACGCCCTCCTGGTGGAGACCACCCAGGACCTCCTGCAGACCAAGTCCGCGATCCTCGGCGCCCGCCGCGCCCTGGACGCCACCGGCGCGAACCTCCCGCTGATCTGCTCGGTCACCGTCGAGACGACCGGCACGATGCTCCTCGGCTCGGAGATCGGCGCCGCGCTGACCGCCCTGGAGCCGCTGGGCATCGACATGATCGGCCTGAACTGCGCCACGGGCCCGGCCGAGATGAGCGAGCACCTGCGCTATCTCGCCCGCCACTCGCGCGTCCCGATCTCCTGCATGCCCAACGCGGGCCTGCCGGTCCTGGGCAAGGACGGCGCCCACTACCCGCTGACCGCGCCGGAGCTGGCCGACGCCCAGGAGACCTTCGTACGCGAGTACGGCCTCTCCCTGGTCGGCGGCTGCTGCGGCACGACCCCCGAGCACCTGCGCCAGGTCGTCGAGCGGGTCCGCGGTGTGGAGACGACCCGACGTGAGCCGCGCCCCGAGCCCGGCGCAGCCTCGCTCTACCAGACCGTGCCCTTCCGCCAGGACACCGCGTACATGGCGATCGGCGAGCGCACGAACGCCAACGGCTCGAAGAAGTTCCGCGAGGCCATGCTGGAGGCCCGCTGGGACGACTGCGTGGAGATGGCCCGCGACCAGATCCGCGAGGGCGCCCACATGCTCGACCTCTGCGTCGACTACGTGGGCCGTGACGGTGTGGCGGACATGGCCGAGCTCGCGGGCCGCTTCGCCACCGCCTCCACCCTGCCCATCGTCCTGGACTCCACCGAACTCCCCGTCATCCAGGCCGGGTTGGAGAAGCTGGGCGGCCGCGCGGTCATCAACTCCGTCAACTACGAGGACGGCGACGGCCCCGAGTCCCGCTTCGCGAAGGTCACCGCGCTCGCCAAGGAGCACGGCGCCGCGCTGATCGCGCTGACCATCGACGAGGAGGGCCAGGCCCGCACCGTCGAGCACAAGGTCGCCATCGCCGAGCGCCTCATCGACGACCTGACCGGCAACTGGGGCATCCACGAGTCGGACATCCTCATCGACACCCTGACCTTCACCATCTGCACCGGTCAGGAAGAGTCCCGCAAGGACGGCATCGCCACCATCGGGGCGATCCGCGAGCTCAAGCGCCGCCACCCGGACGTGCAGACCACCCTGGGCCTTTCGAACATCTCCTTCGGCCTCAACCCGGCCGCCCGTGTCGTCCTGAACTCCGTCTTCCTCGACGAGTGCGTCAAGGCGGGCCTGGACTCGGCGATCGTGCACGCCTCCAAGATCCTGCCGATCGCGCGCCTCGACGACGAGCAGGTGAAGGCGGCCCACGACCTGATCTACGACCGCCGCGCCGAAGGCTACGACCCCCTCCAGAAGCTCATGGAGCTCTTCGAGGGCGTCAACATGAAGTCGATGAAGGAGGGCAAGGCCGAGGAGCTCCTGGCCCTGCCACTGGACGAGCGCCTCCAGCGCCGCATCATCGACGGCGAGAAGAAGGGCCTGGAGACCGACCTCGACGAGGCCCTGGAGACCCGCCCGGCGCTCGACATCGTCAACGACACCCTCCTGGAGGGCATGAAGGTCGTCGGCGAGCTCTTCGGCTCGGGACAGATGCAGCTGCCCTTCGTGCTGCAGTCCGCCGAGGTCATGAAGACCGCGGTCGCTCACCTCGAACCGCACATGGAGAAGTCGGACTCCGAGGGCAAGGGCACCATCGTCCTGGCCACCGTCCGCGGCGACGTCCACGACATCGGCAAGAACCTCGTCGACATCATCCTGTCCAACAACGGCTACAACGTGGTCAACCTCGGCATCAAGCAGCCGGTGGCCGCGATCCTGGACGCCGCGGCCGAGCACCGCGCGGACGTGATCGGCATGTCGGGTCTCCTGGTGAAGTCGACCGTGATCATGAAGGAGAACCTGGAGGAGCTCAATCAGCGCAAGATGGCCGCCGACTTCCCGGTGATCCTCGGCGGCGCCGCGCTCACCCGTGCGTACGTCGAGCAGGACCTGCACGAGATCTACGAGGGCGAGGTCCGCTACGCCCGCGACGCGTTCGAGGGCCTGCGCCTGATGGACGCCCTCATCGCGGTCAAGCGCGGCGTCCCCGGCGCCACGCTGCCCGAGCTGAAGCAGCGCCGGGTGGCCAAGAAGGACACTCCCGTCCTGGAGGTGTCCGAGGACGAGGGCCCCGCCCGTTCGGACGTCTCCGTCGACAACCCGCTCCCGACCCCGCCGTTCTGGGGCACCCGCGTCGTCAAGGGCATCCAGCTCAAGGAGTACGCGTCCTGGCTGGACGAGGGTGCCCTGTTCAAGGGCCAGTGGGGCCTCAAGCAGGCCAGGACCGGCGCCGGGCCCTCGTACGAGGAGCTGGTGGAGACCGAGGGGCGGCCCCACCTGCGCGGCTGGCTCGACGAGCTGCACACCAAGAACATGCTCGAGGCAGCCGTCGTCTACGGCTACTTCCCCTGTGTCTCCAAGGGCGACGACCTGATCATCCTGGACGACGAGGGCAACGAGCGCACCCGCTTCTCCTTCCCGCGCCAGCGCCGGGGCCGGCGCCTGTGCCTGGCGGACTTCTTCCGCCCGGAGGAGTCCGGCGAGACCGACGTGGTCGGCCTGCAGGTCGTCACCGTCGGTTCGAAGATCGGTGAGGCCACCGCCGAGCTGTTCGCCGCCGACTCCTACCGCGACTACCTCGAACTGCACGGCCTGTCCGTGCAGTTGGCCGAGGCGCTCGCCGAGTACTGGCACGCGCGCGTGCGTGCCGAGCTCGGCTTCGGGGGAGAGGACCCCGCCGACGTCGAGGACATGTTCGCCCTGAAGTACCGCGGAGCCCGCTTCTCGCTCGGCTACGGCGCCTGCCCCGACCTGGAGGACCGCGCGAAGATCGCCGAGCTCCTGGAGCCGGAGCGGATCGGTGTGCAGCTCTCCGAGGAGTTCCAGCTCCACCCGGAGCAGTCCACGGACGCGATCGTCATCCACCACCCCGAGGCGAAATACTTCAACGCGCGTTAAGCGGTCAAGTCGTACACTTGTCGGTCCAGCGCAGGCCGGTTGCTCCCCCGTCAAAAGGGAGCAACCGGCCTTCTCGTCCCTCATGGAGGTGTGCCCGGATGACCAGTACGGTTCCCGCGCTCGGTACCCGAACGGCCGAAGGCTCCGCCCTGCAGGCGGTGCTCCTCGACATGGACGGAACACTCGTGGACACCGAGGGGTTCTGGTGGGACGCCGAGGTCGAGGTCTTCGCGTCACTCGGACATACGCTCGACGAGGCCTGGCGTGACGTGGTCGTCGGCGGTCCCATGACGCGCAGTGCCGGATTCCTCATCGCGTCCACCGGTGCGGACATCACGGTGCCCGAGCTGACCGTGCTGCTCAACGACGGCTTCGAGGACCGCATCGGCCGCGCCCTGCCGCTGATGCCGGGGGCCGCCCGGCTGCTTGCCGAGCTCGCCGCGCACGAGGTGCCGATGGCACTGGTCTCCGCGTCGCACCGGCGCATCATCGACCGCGTGCTCGACTCGATCGGATCCCATCACTTCACGCTCACCGTCGCGGGCGACGAGGTGACCCGGACCAAGCCGCACCCGGACCCCTATCTCCTCGCGGCGGCGGGGGTTGGCGCGGAACCGGCCAGATGTGCCGTCATCGAGGACACCGCGACGGGCGTCGCGGCGGCCGAGGCCGCGGGCTGCAGAGTGGTGGCCGTACCGTCCGTCGCGCCCATCGCCCCAGCGTCAGGCAGGACCATCGTCCCGTCCCTCGAACACGTCAACCTGCCTTTCCTGCAAGGCCTGATGGCCGGAAAGCGCTGAACAGTTGAAGTTGTGACCTTTCCCACTCCATAGGGGGTCGACAGTCGCTCACGGCTGTGCCGGACCTCCGATATGGGCGGGTTGTGGAGTGGCGTTGTGTCCTGATTGAGGGGAACCTGACGAAACCTTCCCGTGTCGGGTTATCGGTGTGTCCGCGCCCGGTTTCGCTGCGTGATTGGGGGTCAACTCCGGTCCCTTCCGGCCCTCCTGGTGGCGCGGACTAATGTCGTCGCGAGAACATCGCCTTGCCCCCACGGACCGACTGACCCCACCCCTCGTTGCCGGTCCCGACGGGACCAACAGCTCTGGAGAACGTCGAGCATGAACCGTAAGACTTTGGTGCTGCCGGCCGTCATCGGTCTGCTCGCTCCCGCGCTCGCGGCGTGCGGAGGGGCGGGCGACGGTGGGGGAGACGACGCGATCGCCGTCGGCACCACGGACCGGTTCGCCACCTCGCCCGAGGTCCCGGCTCCCTTCGACCCGGCGTACGCCTATGACGCGGGCTCCTGGAACATCCTGCGCCAGACGGTCCAGACGCTGATGGCCATGCCGCGCGGCGACGGCGAGCCGGAGCCGGAGGCCGCCGAGAGGTGCGGGTTCACCGACACCGGCAACGAGCGCTACGAGTGCACGCTGCGCAAGGGCCTGAAGTTCGCCGACGGCAAGCCGCTGACCGCCACCGATGTGAAGTTCTCCATCGAGCGGGTGCGGGACATCAAGGTCAAGGACCCCAGCGGCTCCGACGGCCTGGTGGCCAACGTCGACGCGATCGAGACCCAGGGCGACCGGGGCGTCGTCTTCCACCTCAAGAGCCCCGACGCGACCTTCCCGTACAAGCTGGCCACGCCCACCGCGGGCATCGTCAGCTCGGACCACTACGAGAAGAACAAGCTGCGCGACGGCTTCGACGTGGACGGCTCGGGCCCCTACACCGCCAAGCAAGAGGTCAAGGGCAACCAGCTCATCAAGACGGTGTTCTCCAAGAACCCCGACTACAAGGGCGCGTTGAAGCCCAAGAGCGACGAGATCGAGCTGCGCAACTACGACTCCACCGACGCCATGGGCAAGGCCCTCAAGAGCGGCGACATCGACATGATGACGCGCACCATGTCGCCCGAGCAGATCAAGCAGCTCGACGAGGACCCGGGCAAGAACATCGAGCTGGTCGAGATGCCCGGCCTGGAGATCCGCTACCTCGGCTTCAACACGGACGCCACCACCGTCAAGTCCAAGGCCGTCCGCCAGGCCATGGCGCAGGTCATCGACCGCGGCGCCCTCGCGACCGGCGTGTACGGCGACGCGGCCGAGCCGCTCTACTCCCTGGTGCCGACCACGGTCACGGGCCACACCAACTCGTTCTTCAACAAGTATGGCGACCCGAGCGCGGCCAAGGCCCGCAACCTGCTGCAGAAGGCCGACATCAGTACCCCGGTCAAGCTCACCCTGCACTACACGACCGACCACTACGGCCCGGCCACCAAGAAGGAGTTCGAGCTGCTCAAGAAGCAGCTCAACGCCAGCGGCCTGTTCGACGTGTCGATCAAGGGCGAGGTCTGGAACACCTTCCGCGCCGCCGAGCAGAAGGGCGCGTACGACGTCTACGGGATGGGCTGGTTCCCCGACTTCCCCGACGCCGACAACTTCCTCGCGCCGTTCCTCGACAAGGACAACTTCCTCGGCTCGCCGTACGTGAACCGCACCATCAACGAGGAGCTGATCCCGCACTCGCGCCGCGAGGCGGACCGGCTCACCGCCTCCAAGAGCATCCAGAGGATCCAGGACATCGTCGCCGAGGACGTGCCGGTGCTCCCTCTCTGGCAGGGCAGGCAGTACATCGCCGCCCGCGACGACATCACGGGCGTCGAGTGGGCCCTCAACTCCTCCTCGAACCTGCAGCTGTGGGAGCTCGGCCGCGGTGTGAGCGGCTGACCTCCGCGCACACCGGCACACCGCCGGACTCCGCTCCACCGATGGACATCAACGACAAGGCACGTACGTGAAATTGCGGAACCAGTGGCTGGCCCTGCCCCTCACGGGAGGACTGGCCGCCGCCCTGCTGACCGGCTGCGGCACGGAATCGGGTGGAGCGGGGGAGGACGGCGACTCGGTGGTGATGGGGATGTCGGACGACGTCCTGGCCACCGACCCGGCATCCGGCTACGACCCCGGGTCATGGCTCCTGTTCAACAACGTCTTCCAGTCCCTGATGAGCTTCCCGAACGGGGCCACGGAGCCGGAGCCCGAGGCCGCCAAGGAGTGCGGCTTCACCGACACGGAGACCAAGGTCTTCGAGTGCACGCTGCGGGACGGCCTGAAGTTCAGCAACGGCAACGCGCTGACCTCGAAGGACGTCAAGTACTCCTTCGACCGCATGATGAAGATCAACGACGACGCCGGTCCGGCGATCATGTTCCCGATGCTCGACCGCGTCGAGACTCCGAACGCCAAGAAGGTCGTCTTCAAGCTCAAGTACGCCGACGCGACCTTCCCCAGCAAGATCGCTTCCGGTGCGGGCTCCATCGTCGACCACGCCTCGTACGACATGGACGCGCTGCGCGGGGGCGACGAGGCCACGGGCTCGGGACCGTACAAGCTTGACTCCTTCGACAAGGAGCAGGCGGTCTTCTCGGTCAACCCCGACTACAAGGGCACCGCCAAGGTGAAGAACAAGGGCGTCACCCTCAAGTTCTTCCACGACGACCAGAAGGGCCTGAAGAAGGCGCTCCTGAACGACGAGATCGACATCGCGTACCGAGGCCTCGCCGCCAAGGACATCGAGGACATCGAGCAGGACACCTCCGACGCGAGCCAGAACATCGACGTCGTCGAGGGCACCAGCGCCGAGGTCCAGCACCTGGTCTTCAACATGAAGGACCCGGTCGCGGGCAAGCTGGGCGTCCGCAAGGCCATGGCGTACCTCCTGGACCGTGACGCCCTGGTCAAGGACGTCTACCGGGACACGGCGACGCCGCTGTACTCGATCGTCCCGGCCGGGATCGGCGGTCACAACACCGCCTTCTTCGACACCTACGGCGCCCGCCCGCAGCGCTCCAAGGCCGCGGCCGCCCTGCGCGCGGAGGGCCTGAGCGGCAAGGTCAAGCTCACGCTCTGGTCCACGCCCTCGCGTTACGGCCCCTCGACCGACCAGGAGCTGAAGGCGATAGCCAAGCAGCTCAACGCGAGCGGTCTGTTCGACGCCGACGTGAAGTCGATCGAATTCAGCCAGTACGAGCGGGACATCAAGTCCGGCAAGTACGGCGTCTATGTCAAGGGCTGGGTGCCGGACTACCCGGATCCGGACAACTTCACGCAGCCGTTCTTCGGCAAGGGCAACGTTCTGGAGAACCGCTACCAGAACAGCGACATCACCGGGAAGATCATCCCCGGCACCGCCGCCGAGACCGACCGCACCAAGACCGACGAGGACTACTCCGACCTCCAGGACATCGTCGCGAACGAGCTGCCGATCCTGCCGGTCTGGCAGGCCAAGCAGTACGCGGTCATCCGTGACGACGTGTACGGCGTCGAGTCGTGCCTCGACGCGTCGACGGTGTTCCGCTTCTGGGAGCTCAGCAAGGCCTGATCGCGGGAACGAAAAAGGTGGCCGCCCCTGGCTCAGGGGCGGCCACCTTTTTTCCTTCTCTTACTGGGCGCCGGGCCGCACCAGGCCGCTCTCGTACGCGTACACGGCCGCCTGCACCCGGTCGCGCAGCCCGAGCTTCGTGAGCACATGGCCCACATGCGTCTTGACCGTTGTCTCGCTCACGAACAGGTCCGCCGCGATCTCCGCGTTCGACAGGCCGCGCGCCACCAGCTTGAGGACCTCGACCTCCCGCTCGGTGAGCGTGTGCAAGGTGTCGGGCACCGGCTCGTCGCCCGACGGGAGATGACCCGCGTACTTGTCGAGGAGCCTGCGCGTGATGCTCGGCGCGAGCATCGCCTCGCCCGACGCGACCACACGGATCGCCTGCACCAGCTCGTTCGCCGGGGCGTCCTTGAGCAGGAAGCCGCTGGCACCCGCCCGCAGCGCCTCCACCACGTACTCGTCGAGGTCGAAGGTGGTCAGGACCAGGACCTTCGCCGGTCCGTCCCGGCCGGGCCCGGTGATCTGCCGGGTCGCCTCGACACCGTCCATCCGCGGCATGCGGATGTCCATCAGGACCACATCGGGCTGCAGCGCCCGCACCTGGTCGAGAGCCTGCAGGCCGTCTCCGGCCTCGCCGACGACCGCGACGTCCTGCTCGGCCTCCAGAATCATCCGGAACCCGGTGCGCAGCAGTGGCTGGTCGTCGACCAGTAGGACACGGATCGCCACGTAACTCTCCTTAGCTAGCCCGGGGCCATTCTGCCCTGCGCGTCCTCTTCGGACTCGGGCACCCTCACCGCAAGGGGGTACGGCGGGGGAGTCCCGCCGAATTCCGGACATACGGCCTGGTGGTCGCACCAGCCGCAGAGCTTCGTCGGCCGCGGCCGCCAGTCACCCGTCTCGGTGGCGAGCGTGATCGCCTCCCACAGCGCGTGCAGCTTCCGCTCGACCTGTTCGAGGTCCTCGGTCCTGGGGTCGTACGTGATGACGTCGCCGCTGCCCAGATAGACCAGCTGGAGGCGGCGCGGGATCACGCCCTTCAGGCGCCACACCACCAGGGCGTAGAACTTCATCTGGAAGAGCGCGCCCTCCGCATACTCGGGGCGGGGGGCCTTGCCCGTCTTGTAGTCGACGATGCGGACCTCGCCGGTGGGCGCCACGTCCACGCGGTCGATGATGCCGCGCAGCTTCAGGCCCGAGTCCAGCTCCGCCTGCACGAACAGCTCGCGCTCGGCGGGCTCCAGGCGGGTCGGGTCCTCCAGGGTGAACCAGCGCTCGACGAGCTTCTCCGCGTCCGCCAGCCAGCGCGCAAGCCGCTCGCCCTGCTCGTCGCCGGCGAACAGCTCCGTCAGCTCGGGCTTGGCCTCGCGCAGGCGGTCCCACTGGCCCGGGATCAGGGCCTTGGCGCGCGGCGCGGTCCGCTCGCCCGCAGGCGCGTCGAAGAGCCGCTCCAGGACGGCGTGCACCAGCGTGCCGCGGGTCGCCGCCTCGCTGGGCTTCTCCGGCAGCTTGTCGATCACCCGGAACCGGTAGAGCAAGGGGCACTGCATGAAGTCACTGGCGCGCGACGGCGACAGGGACGCCGGACGCACGGCCGTCACGGCCGTCACGGCACCCTCGGTCCTTGTTTCCATGAGGACAGACCCTACGACCCGCCACTGACAACAGCCGCATACCATCGACGACAGACCCTCTCGCCCTGCATGATCGTGCGTGTACCGCGCCGGACAGGAGCGAGGGACGCTTATCGAACGAGGGGACATCGTGGACGAGAGCGGCGGGAGCGGCAGGCCGCGGTCCGACGGGACGGACGGCCTGCGGCCGGACGAGGCGGACGGCCACCCGGAGTCGCCACGTCCGGTGGACACGGCCGACTCCGCGAGGCCCGTGCAGGGAGGCTCCGAGGGCGCGGAGGGCCCTGACAGCACCGCCGGCACCGCCGGTGGTGACAGCGGCGACGGCGGCGACGGCACCGCCCGGCCCCAGGCCCCCGATGCGGCACCCGACCAGGCACCGCGTCCCGTGGAGGAACCCCCGCGGCCCGGCGACCGCCTCACGAAGATCCCGCAGGACCCGCCCGCGAAGACGCCGCGGGACGCCCACCCCGACTACGCCCACGCCAGCCACGGCCCCGCTCCCAAGCTCACCCCTCCCAAGGACAAGAAGGGCCCCGGGGGAGGGCTGCTGATGGGGCGCCCCTTCGGCGTGCCCGTGTACGTGGCGCCGAGCTGGTTCCTCGTCGCCGCCCTCATCACCTGGGTCTTCGGCGGCCAGCTCGACCGCGTCCTGCCCGAACTCGGCAACGCCCGTTACCTCGTCTCCCTCTTCTTCGCCGTCGCCTTCTACGCCTCCGTGCTCGTCCACGAGCTGGCCCACACCGTCGCCGCCCTGCGCTTCAAACTGCCGGTGCGCCGCATCCAGCTGCAGTTCTTCGGCGGGGTCTCGGAGATCGAGAAGGAGTCGGAGACACCGGGACGCGAGTTCGTCCTCGCCTTCGTGGGCCCGCTGCTCTCCCTCGTCCTCGCGGGCGTCTTCTACGCGGGCATGCGCGCCGTCGAACCCGGCACCGTGCCCGGCGTCCTGCTCGCCGGCCTGATGATCTCCAACCTCATCGTGGCCGCCTTCAACCTTCTGCCGGGCCTGCCCCTGGACGGCGGCCGCATGCTCCGCGCCGTCGTCTGGAAGATCACCGGCAAGCCCATGAGCGGCACGATCGCCGCCGCCTGGGTCGGCCGCGCGCTCGCCATCTCCGTCCTGATCGGCCTGCCCCTCCTCAACCAGTCCGGCGCGCTCGGCGGCGAGACCCAGGACATCGGCGGCATGGACACCGTCACGGACGCCCTGCTGGCCGCGATCCTCGCCGCGATCATCTGGACCGGCGCGGGGAACAGCCTCCGCATGGCCCGGCTGCGCGAACACCTGCCCGAGCTCCGCGCCCGCGCCCTGACCCGCCGCGCCGTCCCCGTCGAGAGCAACACCCCGCTCTCCGAGGCGCTGCGCCGCGCCAACGACGCGGGCGCCCGCGCCCTCGTCGTGGTCGACGCCGACGGCGACCCGATGTCGGTGGTCCGCGAGGCCGGCATCGTCGGCGTGCCCGAGCACCGCCGCCCCTGGGTCACCGTCAGCGGCCTCGCCCAGGACATCACCGAAGGCATGCGGATCTCCGCCGAGCTCGCAGGCGAAGAGCTCCTCGACACCCTCCGGGCGACGCCCGCCACGGAGTACCTCGTGGTCGAGGCCTCCGGGGAGATCTACGGAGTCCTGTCCGCCGCCGATGTGGAGCGCGCCTTCGTCAAGGCGATGGCCCGCCCCAGCTGACGCCGCCACCCTGGTCCTGGGCCCCCGCACGGGCCGGTAGGCTGTTCACATGTCCGAACCGACCGGTGCCGCCCGCCGACGCGGGCCCTTCAAGGTCGGGGACCAGGTTCAGCTGACCGACCCCAAGGGCCGCCACTACACGTTCACGCTCGAGGCCGGGAAGAACTTCCACACCCACAAGGGTTCCTTCCCCCACGACGAGCTGATCGGTGCTCCCGAGGGCAGCGTTGTCCGCACCACGGGAAACGTCGCCTACCTCGCGCTGCGCCCCCTGCTCCCCGACTATGTCCTTTCCATGCCCCGCGGCGCCGCCGTGGTCTACCCCAAGGACGCGGGGCAGATCCTGGCCTTCGCGGACATCTTCCCCGGCGCCCGCGTCGTCGAGGCGGGTGTGGGCTCCGGCTCGCTCAGCAGCTTCCTCCTGCGCGCCATCGGCGACGAGGGGATGCTGCACTCGTACGAACGCCGCGAGGACTTCGCCGAGATCGCCCAGCAGAACGTGGAGCGCTACTTCGGCGCCCCGCACCCCGCCTGGCAGCTCACCGTCGGCGACCTCCAGGACAACCTGAGCGACACCGACGTCGACCGCGTCATCCTCGACATGCTCGCCCCCTGGGAGTGCCTGGACGTCGTCTCCAAGGCGCTCGTCCCGGGCGGCATCCTCTGCTGCTACGTCGCGACCACCACCCAGCTCGCGAGGACCGTCGAGTCCATCCGAGAGATCGGCGGCTTCAACGAGCCGACCGCCTGGGAATCGATGATCCGCAACTGGCACGTCGAGGGCCTCGCGGTCCGCCCCGACCATCGCATGATCGGCCACACCGGCTTCCTGCTCACCGCCCGCCGCCTCGCGGACGGCGTCGAGCCGCCCATGCGCCGCCGCCGCCCCTCCAAGGGCGCGTACGGCGACGACTACACCGGCCCGAACGCCGGCGGCGGCACACCCCGCGCGGAGGGCTGACAGCGCTGACAGCGCAGTCACCCGCGTACACCCGCTGAACGCACTGGCGCCGCAGCCGAGTTCCCCCTTCGACCGGGGAACTCGGCTGCGGCGCCTTTCCGTTCACGGAAGCCGTCGACCCCGGTGTTCCGCCTCACTGTGAGGTATGGCACGATGCTGGCCACCTCCCCCACCGGCACAGCCCTCACAGGAGACACTCCTAGTGCAGCACCCCGCCGTCCCGGAACTGGCACACAACACCACCCGCCCCATCCACTGGCTGGCCACCGCGGCCGCGCTCGCCGCCGTCATCGCCGGCTCGTCCTTTCTGCAGCCCGACCCCGCGAACGCCGCCCAGCCGGGCTCCAAGCCGTCGAGCAAGACCGCGGCGGCCCCCGCGCCCGCCCCGGACGCGGCCACCGTCACGTACCCCATCACCTGCGGCAGCGTGAAACCCGTGGTCAAGAAGAAGGCCTCCGGGGACCTCGACGGGGACGGCAGATCCGAGACCGTCGCCGTGGTGCACTGCGCCGCCGGATCGGGCACGCCCCCCGACGGCGTGTACGTCGTCACGCGGGCCACGCAGGGCAAGCCGAGGGTCGTCGCCACCCTCGTCGACCCTGGGGACCGCCAGAACGTCAGCGACTTCGCCGTACGTGATGGTGTGATCACCGCCACGCTCCTCGGGTACTCGTCACCGAGCGTGCCCAGCTGCTGCCCGGACCTCGAGGACGAGGCCAAGTGGCAATGGAAGGACGGCACGTTCGCGCGGTCCACGCCGGCCGGGGCGCACAGCGTGTGACCGAAGAGACACGAAGAAGGGCCTGTGCCCGCCGTCCGACGGCGGGCACAGGCCCTTCTTCATCGCTGAGTTCGCGGCCTCACGCCGCGTCGGGGCCGTAGACCTCCACGCTGTCCGAAACGCGACGCACGTGGATGCAGTCGCCGGGGCACTCCTTCGCCGAGTCCGCCACATCACGCAGAAGCGTCAGCGGTACGGGCGTTGTGGCGCCCGGCGTCTGCAGGAGCTCGTCGTCACCGCTCTTCACATAGGCCAGACCGTCGATGTCCAGCTCGAAGACCTCGGGCGCGTACTGCGCGCAGATGCCGTCGCCGGTACAGAGGTCCTGGTCGATCCAGACCTCCAGGAGATCGCGGCCCTCAGGGCCGGTCCCAGCCTCGTTCTGCACGGTCATCTCTCCTGCCGATCGCTGCGTCGAGCCCACCGACTCGGGTACAAGTCGGGCCAGCCCTGACGGGTGTTGAACGCTTCGACGATACAACCGCCCGCTTTCCGATGTTGCTGGGTGGGTAATGACCTGACGTGAGGGAGAGCGCAAGGGTGAAGATCGGACACACCTCTACCGTCTTTGTGATCTAGGGGTTTCAATCGACACCCACCCAGGTAGGGTCTGGAAGCGTCCAGCTCCCCTTGGAGGAGGTGAGGACCGTGGCAGCCCACGACGACGACATCAACCGCGGCATCCGGCCGGGGCGAGGGTCTGAGGACCCCGCCGGTCAGGTTGCCTATCTCGAGCAGGAAATCGCCGTCCTGCGACGCAAGCTCGCCGACTCTCCGCGGCATACGAGGATTCTCGAAGAGCGGATCGTCGAGCTGCAGACCAACCTGGCCGGCGTATCCGCACAGAACGAGCGGCTCGCCAACACGCTCCGTGAGGCCCGAGACCAGATCGTGGCCCTCAAGGAGGAAGTCGACCGGCTCGCGCAGCCGCCGGCCGGCTTCGGAGTCTTCCTCGTGGCGAACGAGGACGGCACGGCGGACATCTTCACCGGGGGCCGCAAGCTCCGGGTGAACGTCAGCCCCAGCGTGGAGCTCGAAGAGCTCAGGCGCGGCCAGGAAGTAATGCTCAACGAAGCGCTCAACGTGGTCGAGGCCATGGAGTACGAGAGCGTGGGGGACATCGTCACCCTCAAGGAGATCCTCGAGGACGGCGAGCGCGCCCTGGTGGTCGGGCACACCGACGAGGAGCGGGTGGTACGGCTCGCCGAGCCACTCCTCGACGTCACCATCCGCCCCGGCGACGCACTCCTGCTCGAACCCCGCTCCGGCTACGTCTACGAAGTGGTTCCCAAGAGCGAGGTCGAAGAGCTCGTCCTCGAAGAGGTACCGGACATCGGCTACGAACAGATCGGCGGCCTGGGCAACCAGATCGAGCTGATCCGCGACGCGGTCGAACTGCCCTACCTCTACCCGGACCTCTTCAGGGAGCACGAACTGCGGCCGCCCAAGGGCGTCCTGCTGTACGGGCCCCCCGGCTGCGGCAAGACGCTGATCGCGAAGGCCGTCGCCAACTCCCTTGCCAAGAAGGTCGCCGAGGTGACCGGAGCGGCTGCGGGGAAGAGCTTCTTCCTCAACATCAAGGGCCCCGAACTCCTCAACAAGTACGTCGGCGAGACCGAGCGTCACATCCGCCTGGTCTTCCAGCGTGCGAGGGAGAAGGCGAGCGAGGGCACCCCCGTCATCGTCTTCTTCGACGAGATGGAATCCCTCTTCCGCACCCGCGGATCCGGAGTCAGCTCGGACGTGGAGAACACCATCGTCCCCCAGCTGCTCGCCGAGATCGACGGCGTGGAAGGCCTGGAGAACGTCATCGTCATCGGTGCCTCCAACCGTGAGGACATGATCGACCCCGCGATCCTGCGGCCAGGACGACTCGACGTGAAGATCAAGATCGAGCGCCCGGACGCCCAGGCGGCGAAGGACATCTTCGCCAAGTACCTCACCGAGCGGCTCCCGCTGCACGCGGACGACCTCGCCGAACACAGCGCCGACCGGCGTACCACCGTGGACGGCATGATCCAGTCCGTCGTGGAGCAGATGTACGCGGAGTCCGAGGAGAACCGCTTCCTCGAGGTGACGTACGCCAACGGCGACAAGGAAGTCCTGTACTTCAAGGACTTCAACTCCGGCGCCATGATCGAGAACATCGTCGGACGCGCCAAGAAGATGGCCATCAAGGCCTTCCTCGACGCCAACCAGAAGGGCATCAGGGTCTCTCACCTCCTGCAGGCTTGCATCGACGAGTTCAAGGAGAACGAGGACCTGCCCAACACCACGAACCCGGACGACTGGGCCCGCATCTCCGGCAAGAAGGGCGAACGGATCGTGTACATCCGTACGCTCGTCACCGGAAAGCAGGGCGCGGACACCGGGCGCTCCATCGACACGGTGGCGAACACCGGTCAGTACCTGTAGAAGACAGGGCGGCTGCGGGTGTCCTTCGTGGGTACCCGCAGCTGTCTGTTTTTCAATGAAGGCAATGATCTCCCCACCAGCGCAAAGGCGCTCTAGGCTCTTCGGTACCGCCGAGTCGCGCAGTGCGGGGACGGGCACCGCACACGCACCGGAGAACCAGCGGTACTTGAGCGCCGTTCCCGAAGGGGAGCGCCGCCGGGCAAGGAGGGCCGCATGACCGTACGGCGAGTAATGGGCATCGAGACGGAGTACGGCATCTCCGTCCCCGGCCACCCGAACGCCAATGCCATGCTCACCTCGTCCCAGATCGTCAACGCCTACGCCGCGGCGATGCACCGGGCGCGACGCGCCCGCTGGGACTTCGAGGAGGAGAACCCCCTGCGGGACGCACGGGGCTTCGACCTCGCCCGTGAGACCGCCGATGCCAGTCAGCTCACCGACGAGGACATCGGCCTCGCCAACGTGATCCTCACCAATGGGGCGCGCCTCTACGTCGACCACGCGCACCCCGAGTACAGCTCACCCGAGGTCACCAACCCCTGGGACGCCGTCCTGTGGGACAAGGCGGGCGAACGCATCATGGCGGAGGCGGCCGAACGCGCCGCGCAGCTGCCCGGCGCCCAGCCGATCCACCTCTACAAGAACAACACCGACAACAAGGGCGCCTCGTACGGCACGCACGAGAACTATCTGATGAAGCGGGAGACCCCCTTCTCGGACATCGTGCGCCACCTGACGCCGTTCTTCGTGTCCCGGCAGGTCATCACGGGCGCCGGCCGCGTCGGCATCGGCCAGGACGGCCACGAGCACGGCTTCCAGCTCAGCCAGCGCGCCGACTACTTCGAGGTCGAGGTGGGCCTGGAGACCACCCTCAAGCGGCCCATCATCAACACTCGGGACGAGCCGCACTCCGACGCCGAGAAGTACCGCCGCCTGCACGTCATCATCGGCGACGCGAACCTCTCCGAGATCTCGACGTATCTGAAACTGGGCACGACATCCCTGGTCCTCGCCATGATCGAGGACGGCTTCATCGCGGTGGATCTCGCCGTCGACCAGCCCGTGCGCACCCTGCACCAGGTCTCGCACGACCCGACACTCAAGCGCCTGATCACGCTCCGTAGCGGCCGGACACTGACCGCGGTCCAGCTCCAGATGGAGTACTTCGAGCTGGCCCGCAAATACGTGGAGGAGCGGTACGGCTCCGACGCCGACGAGCAGACCAAGGACGTCCTCGCCCGCTGGGAAGACGTCCTGGGCCGTCTGGAGAGCGATCCGATGAGCCTCTCCGGAGAGCTCGACTGGGTCGCCAAGCGGGAGCTCATGGAGGGCTACCGCCGCCGTGACAGCCTCGACTGGGACGCGGCGCGGCTGCACCTGGTCGACCTCCAGTACGCGGACGTACGGCCCGACAAGGGCCTCTACAACCGTCTGGTGGCCCGAGGCAAGATGAAGCGCCTTCTGGAGGAGCCTCAGGTCGAGCGCGCCCAGACCAAGCCTCCTGAGGACACGCGCGCGTACTTCCGCGGCCGGTGCCTGGAGCAGTACGCGGACGACGTGGCCGCTGCCTCATGGGATTCGGTCATCTTCGACCTTCCTGGCCGCGACTCGCTCCAGCGCGTGCCCACACTGGAGCCGCTGCGCGGCACGCGGAACCACGTCAAGGAGCTCCTGGACCGCTGCCGCACGGCAGAGGACCTAGTACGGGTGCTCTCCGGAGGCTGAAAGACCCGGCGTGTGGGAATCATCGAGGTGGTCCCCGGACGTTGCAGTAACTACGGGGCCGATGTCAGACCTGGCTTATAGGGTCTGATCAAGTGCATCGAACCTAACGAGCGGGGTGAGGTAGATGGCGACCAAGGACACCGGCGGCGGACAGCAGAAGGCAACGCGTTCCACCGAGGAGGTCGAGGAGCAGACAGAGGAAGCGCAGGGCTCCGAAGACCTCAAGGAGCGCCAGGAGAAGCTGAGCGACGACGTGGACTCCGTCCTGGACGAGATCGACGACGTGCTTGAAGAGAACGCCGAGGACTTCGTTCGCTCATTTGTTCAAAAGGGCGGGCAGTAACGGGCGCGGCGGGCGAGGGCGCGAGCGGTGCCGGGAATGCGTGGCGGAGTACCGGGCCGCGCATGACCGGCGGCGTCGACGCGAGTCGATGTGATCTGTCTCAACGCCCCCAGCCGCACATGTGGATCACTCCCATGAGCCGGGTAGGGTCCCTGACGTACTGTGCTTCAACTGCAATGCGGCCATCGGCGAGTTGGGAGAAGATCCTGACACTTTGCGGCGGGCCGTCACTTACCTGGAAGGAAACGCGTGGAAGCCAACACTCGTAGCACCGGGCGTCTACCAGCTGCCTTCCTGACGCCTGGTTCTTCGTCCTTCATGGACTTCCTGTCCGAGCACCAGCCCGCGATCCTGCCGGGCAACCGGCAGTTGCCGCCCACGCAGGGTGTGATCGAGGCGCCGCACGGCACGACGATCGTGGCGACGACGTTCCCCGGCGGCGTGGTGCTCGCCGGTGACCGGCGGGCGACCATGGGCAATGTCATCGCGCAGCGCGACATCGAGAAGGTCTTCCCGGCCGACGAGTACTCGGCCGTCGGCATCGCAGGCACCGCCGGTCTCGCCGTGGAGATGGTCAAGCTCTTCCAGCTGGAGCTCGAGCACTTCGAGAAGGTCGAGGGTGCCACGCTCTCCCTGGAGGGCAAGGCCAATCGTCTCTCCACGATGATCCGGTCGAATCTGGGAATGGCCATGCAGGGCCTGGCAGTTGTCCCGCTCTTCGCGGGGTACGACGTGGACCGCGAGAAGGGGCGCATCTTCTCGTACGACGTCACGGGCGGCCGTTCCGAGGAGCACGGCTTCGCGGCCACCGGCTCCGGTTCGGTCTTCGCGCGTGGGGCGATGAAGAAGCTCTACCGCAACGATCTGACGGAGCAGGAGGCGACGACGCTCGTCGTGCAGGCGTTGTACGACGCCGCGGACGACGACTCGGCGACGGGTGGCCCGGATGTGGCCCGCCGCATCTATCCGATCGTGACTGTGATCTCCGACGAGGGTTTCCGGAGGCTGGCGGACGACGAGTCCTCCGAGATCGCCCGCTCGATCCTGGAGCGGCGCCTGGAGCAGCCCGACGGCCCGCGGGCCTCGCTGCTCTGATCGATCCGTATTCGCCACTGACTGAGTCACTGACAGAAAGGGACGGATAGCCGGTGTCGACGCCGTTCTATGTCTCACCCCAGCAGGCCATGGCTGACCGGGCGGAATACGCCCGCAAGGGCATCGCCCGTGGTCGCAGCCTTGTTGTGCTGCAGTTCGCCGATGGCATCGTGTTCGTCGGCGAGAACCCGTCCCGTGCGCTGCACAAGTTCAGCGAGATCTATGACCGGATCGGCTTCGCGGCCGCCGGCAAGTACAACGAGTACGAGAACCTGCGGATCGGTGGCGTGCGGTACGCCGATCTGCGTGGGTACACCTACGACCGTGACGACGTGACGGCCCGTGGGCTCGCGAACGTCTATGCCCAGACGCTTGGCACGATCTTCTCGAGCCAGGCGGAGAAGCCGTACGAGGTGGAGTTGGTCGTCGCCGAGGTGGGTGCCACGGCTGACGCCGATCAGATCTACCGGCTTCCGCATGACGGTTCGATCGTGGACGAGCACGGCTCGGTCGCGGTCGGCGGCAATGCCGAACAGATCAGCACGTATCTCGATCAGCGTCATCGTGACGGGATGACGCTCGCCGAGGCGCTGAAGCTGGCCGTGCAGTCGCTGTCCCGCGACACCAACGGCAGTGAGCGGGAGATCCCCGCGGAGCGGCTCGAGGTGGCGGTCCTGGACCGTACGCGGCCGCAGCAGCGGAAGTTCAAGCGGATCGTCGGGCGTCAGCTGGCGCGGCTGCTCGAGGGGGACGCCTCGGCGCCCACGGACGCGGAGTCCGACAACGAGGAGCTGGATGCCGAATCCGGCTCCGCCCCCGACTCCGGGTCGACCGAGGAGTAGTTCGGTTCGTCGTACGCCCCGTGTCCCGGCCCAGCGGCCGGGGCGCGGGGCGTACGCATGTGGGGGGTCAACGGGCGGCGGGTGCCGTCGAGCCGCGGATCACCAGCTCGACGGGGAGGGTGTCGGTCCGGGGTGTGCGCCCGTCGAGGACGGCGAGCAGGGACGTCATGCCGCGTTCGCCGAACAGTTCCGCGGGCAGGCGCACGGTGGTGAGTTCGGGTTCCACGGCGGTTGCGAGGGTGAGGTCGTCGAAGCCGGTCACCGAGAGGTCCTCGGGCACGCGCAGGCCCAGCCTGCGGGCCGCTTTGCAGGCGCCCGCGGCGAGGATGTCGTCGTCGCAGACGAGAGCGGTGGGGCGGGGTCCCGGGGCGGAGAGGGCGGCTTCAGCGGCCGTGCGGGCATCGTCGACGGTGAGGGGCGCCCGGACGGTGCGTACGGCCGCGTCGGTGCCCCTCAGCGCCTGTGCGAGGGCGTCGGAGCGTACGTCGAAGGTCCAGGAGTCGACGCCCGCGGCGAGGTGCAGGAAGTCGCGGTGGCCCAGGGCGAGCAGGTGCTCGGCGGTCTGGCGCATGCCGTCGCCGATGTCCAGGTTGACGGTGGCCGCGCCGAGGCTGCCCGCCGGGTCGCTGTCGAGCATGACCAGGGGGAGCGCGTCTCCCTGGATGGTGGCGAGGGCGTCGGATGCGATGGAGGACGCGAGAATGCCGTCGAGGGCGGCGCGGCTGGAGTCGAAGGGGTCGCGGGCGGGGCCCAGGCCGTCGGGGGAGGGGTAGAGGACGACTCCGAAGCCGTGTTCGCCGGCGACGCGGGCGGCTCCGGTGTAGACGCGGGCGAAGAATTCGTTGGTGAGGGCGGGGACCACGAGGAGCGCTGTCCTGGTGCGGCCGAGGCGGAGGTTGCGGGCCGCGAGGTTCGGGCGGTAGCCCAGTTCGCGGGCGGTGGCCCTGACGCGCTCGGCGGTGCGCTCGGCGACCCGGCCGCGCCACTTCTCGCCGAACACGAGGGAGACGGTGGCCTGGGACACCCCGGCGGCGCGTGCGACGTCGCGGCTCGTGGGGCGTGGCCCTGCGGCCTCCTGCTGTGGCCCGGCCACTACTGGTACCTCCCAGGTCGGTCCCGCGGGGAGATCGGGATGGACCCGCGGTGAGCGCTCATGGTACGTATGACGCTCGACGTTATACGTAAAACCTCGGTGCGACGTCGCCGAGCGGAGGGGCGGGAAGCATGGCTGCCGGGTACGCGGAGATCCTCCGGACGAGATACGCGGGGCGTCTCCTCGCGGGCACGCTGGTGGGCCGGCTGCCGAACGCCACCGCCGCGATCGCCATCGTGCTGTTCATCCGCGCGGAGGGCGGGACGTACAGCCTGGCCGGTGGTCTCGCCGCGGTGTACGGCGTGGCCAACGCGGTGGGGCAGCCGCTGCTCGGCCGCCTGGTGGACCTCTACGGGCAGCCGCGGATCCAGCTTCCGTCGGCGGTCATCTCCGCCCTCGGCATGGGGGCCTTCGCCTTCACCGGGCCCGATTCGCTCGGCCTCGGGTACGTCGCGGTGGGCGTGGCAGGTCTCTTCACACCGCCCCTGGAGGGCGGCCTGCGCGCGCTGTGGCCGAGCGTCCTGGGCAAGGAGGAGCAGGTCCACAGGGCGTACGCCATGGACGCCATCGCCCAGGAAGTCATGTTCACCGTCGGGCCGTTGCTCATCACGGGCTGTGTGGCGCTCTGGTCGGAGCAGGTCGCGCTGCTCGTCGTGAACGTCATCGGTGTGCTCGGCGCCCTCTCCGTGGTGATGTCGAAGCCCTCGCGCGCGTGGCGCTCGGCGCCCCGCGAGGCGCACTGGCTCGGCGCGCTGCGCTCACCCGGGCTCATCGCGCTGCTCGGCGCGTTCCTCTTCATCGGCATGGCGCTCGGTTCCATCACCGTCGCCGGTGTGTCGTACGCCGATGAGCACGGCGGCGACGCGGTGTACGGCTGGATGATGGCGGCGCTCGGACTCGGCGCCCTCATCGGCGGATCCGTGTACGGGGCGCGGCAGTGGGCAGGCGTACCGGAGAAGCGGCTGACCTTCTTGGTGGCCCTGCTCGCACTCGGCTACTGGCCGCTGACGCTGACGCCCGGCGCCGTCGCGATGACGGCGCTCGCGGGCGTCGCGGGGGTCTTCCTCGCGCCGGCGCTCGCATGCGCGTTCATCATCGTCGACCGGCACGCTCCCCGGGGCACCGTCACCGAGGCGTTCTCCTGGCTCGTGACGACGTTCACGGTCGGCGCGTCGCTCGGCACGGCCGCGGCGGGGCCGGTCGTCGAGTGGGGCGGGACCGTGTGGGGCTTCGCCGTTCCGGGGCTCGCGGGGATCGCCGCGCTGCTTGTCCTGCTGGCCACAGCGCGGGCGCTCGCACTACCCGCTGATTCAGCGGTCGTTGCGGGTTCATCGGAAAATGATCGAAACGGTGCCGTCGAACCCGGTTTCAGGGCAGGGCATCAGGCGTAATGTTCAGTCATGGACCGCCGCATTTTCGGGCTGGAGAATGAGTACGGCGTCACGTGCACGTTTAGGGGACAGCGGCGTCTGTCTCCTGACGAGGTGGCGCGCTACCTCTTCCGCCGTGTTGTCTCATGGGGCCGCAGCAGCAACGTCTTTCTGCGGAACGGCGCCCGCCTCTATCTTGACGTCGGGTCACATCCGGAATACGCGACACCGGAATGTGACAACGTGACCGAGCTGGTCACCCACGACAAAGCGGGCGAGCGCATTCTGGAAGGCCTGCTCGTCGACGCCGAACGCCGCCTGCACGAGGAGGGAATCGCGGGCGACGTCTATCTCTTCAAGAACAACACCGACTCGGCGGGAAACTCCTACGGCTGCCACGAGAACTATCTGGTGGCCCGGCACGGGGAGTTCTCGCGGCTCGCGGACATCCTCATTCCCTTCCTCGTCACGCGACAGCTGCTGTGCGGCGCGGGCAAGGTGCTGCAGACTCCGCGCGGCGCCGTGTACTGCGTCAGTCAGCGTGCCGAGCACATCTGGGAAGGGGTCTCCTCCGCGACCACCCGCTCCCGGCCGATCATCAACACCCGCGACGAACCACACGCGGACGCCGAGCGCTACCGCCGGCTGCACGTCATCGTCGGCGACTCGAACATGTCCGAGACGACCATGCTCCTGAAGGTCGGCGCCACCGACCTCGTCCTGCGCATGATCGAAGCGGGCACGGTGATGCGCGACCTGACCCTGGAGAACCCGATCCGGGCGATCCGCGAGGTCAGTCACGACATTACGGGCCGCCGCAAGGTGCGCCTGGCCAGCGGCCGTGAGGCCTCGGCCCTCGAAGTGCAGCGCGAGTACTACGAGAAGGCCGTGGACTTCGTGGACCGCCGCGGCATCCGCACGGGCACGGTCGAGCAGGTCCTCGAGCTGTGGGGCCGCACGCTCGACGCGATCGAGGCCGAGGACCTCGACCGCATCGGCACGGAGATCGACTGGGTCATGAAGTACAAGCTCATCGAGCGGTACCGAGCGAAGAACAACATGACCATGTCGCATCCGCGGGTCGCGCAGATAGACCTCGCGTATCACGACATCCACCGCCGTCGAGGGCTTTACTACCTCCTGGAGAGGAAGGGTCAAGCCGCCCGTATCTGCAACGACTTGAAGATCTTCGAAGGCAAGTCGGTGCCGCCGCAGACGACCCGCGCACGGCTGCGCGGCGACTTCATCCGCAGGGCCCAGGAGCAGCGCCGCGACTTCACGGTCGACTGGGTGCACCTGAAGCTCAACGACCAGGCACAGCGCACCGTGTTGTGCAAGGACCCCTTCCGGTCGGTCGACGACCGGGTGGAGAAACTGATCGCCGGTATGTAACCCCCGATACAGGAGGTGCGTTGCGGGAACGCAACGCGGGGCGCCGTACGTTCCTCGTACGGCGCCCTTCTCCATGCGTAGAGTTGCGCGCACGCCAACCGACAAGATCGACCGATACGAGGCCCCCACCGTGCGCCGACGCTCACTTCTCCTTGCTGTCCCGGCCGGCCTGCTCACGCTGGCCGGGTGTGGTGACGACAAAAAGGCCGACAAGGCCAAGTCAAGCGACAGCCCGTCCCCTTCCAACTCGACGTCGGCCGCGCCGACGGCGAAGATCGTGGACGGGCCCGTTCCCGAGATCACGAAGGGGACGAAGTTCGGTGAGAAGCCGACCGTCGCCAAGGGGCCCGGCAAGCCGTCGTCCGACCTCGCGGTCAAGACGCTGATCGAGGGCAAGGGGGACGAGGTCAAGAAGGGCGACTACCTCCAGGCGAACTACCTCGGCCAGATCTGGGCCACGGCCAAGGTCTTCGACAACTCGTACGACCGCGGCAACCCCACGGTCTTCCCGATCGGCGTCGGTCAGGTCATCCCCGGCTGGGACCAGGCCCTGGTCGGCAAGAAGCTCGACAGCCGTGTGCAGCTCGCGATCCCGCCGAAGATGGGTTACGGCACCGAGGGCAACAAGCAGGCGGGCATCAAGGGCTCGGACACGCTGGTCTTCGTCGTGGACCTCGTGGGCACCTTCAGCAACAAGAGCTCGGCCAAGGGCAAGGAGGTCGCGCAGTCCAACATCGACCTCCCCAAGGTCGGCACGAACACGGACGGCAAGGCTCCCAAGATCGACGTCCCGAAGAAGGACGCCCCGAAGAAGCTCGTCGCGAACTACATCCTCGAGGGCGACGGCGACGAGATCAAGGAGACCGACAGCCTCCTGTGCCAGTACAAGGGCGTGCTGTGGGCCGACGGCAAGGAGTTCGACTCCTCGTACAAGAGCGGTCAGCTCGCCTCGTTCCAGCTGGCGCAGGTCGTCAAGGGCTGGGCGCAGGGCCTGACCGGCAAGAAGGTCGGAAGCCGCGTCCTGGTCGTCGTCCCGCCGAAGCTCGGTTACGGCGACCAGCCGCCGCAGGGCAGCACCATCAAGAAGGACTCCACGCTGGTCTTCACCGTGGACATCCTCGCGAAGATGTAACACTGTCCCAGCTGGCCATTCGTATCAAGCAGGAGCACTAGACGTGAGCATCGACAAGCCCGAGATCGACTTCCCCGAAGGTCCGGCACCGGCCGACCTCGAGATCGTGGACATCTGGGAGGGCGACGGGCCCGAGGCGAAGGCGGGCGCCACCGTCTCCGTCCACTACGTGGGTGTGGCTTTCTCCACCGGTGAAGAGTTCGACGCCTCCTGGAACCGCGGCACGCCGCTCCAGTTCCAGCTGGGCGCCGGCCAGGTCATCGCCGGCTGGGACCAGGGCGTCCAGGGCATGAAGGTCGGCGGACGCCGCCGGCTGACCATCCCCTCGCACCTGGCGTACGGCGAGCGCGGCGCCGGTGGCGGCCGTATCGCGCCCGGCGAGGCGCTGATCTTTGTCTGCGACCTCGTCGGCGTCTGAGTGACGACTGAGGTCAGGGTCTGATCAGACCTGCCCATCGAGGGTCCATGCCTGTCCTGGCATGGGCCCTCGGCTGTTGCCACGACTTTTGCCACGACACCCCGGGGCGGTACGGTCGGCGGTCGGAAGCACTGTTGAGAAAGGGCGTCGATGGCCATTGCCAAGGCCGAGCGGCTGATGAACCTGGCGCTGTGTCTGCTCGGGACGAGGCGGCCGCTCAGCAAGCGCGAGCTGCGCGAGTCCATCGAGGCCTATCTGGAGGCGGGGTCCGACGACTCCTTCAACCGGATGTTCGAGCGCGACAAGGACGATCTGCGCGAACTCGGCCTGGTCATCGAGACGGTGGAGAACCTCGACGGCGACGTGGGCTATCTCGCGCGCCGCGACAGCAACCGCCTCCCGCCCATCACCATCGACGCCGAGGAGGCCGCAGCGCTCGGCCTCGCCGCCAAGGTCTGGCAGCAGGCCCGCCTCGCCGGAGCCGCCAGCGGCGCCCTGCAGAAGCTGCGCGCCGCAGGACTGCCGGAGGACGTCGACCCGTACGGCACACACAGCGCGCTCGAACCGCGCATCCCCGTGCACGAGGCGTCCTTCGAGCCGCTGATGCTCGCCTGCCGGGACCGCCGCCCCGTCGTCTTCGACTACCGCAAGGCCACCGCGGCCCGCCCCGAGCAGCGCCACGTCGAGCCGTGGGCCCTGGAGTGCTGGCGCGGCCACTGGTACCTCGCGGGCTGGGACCGCGACCGCGGCGCCGAGCGGGTCTTCAGGCTCTCCCGCATCACCGGGAAGGTCCGCGCCCGCGCCGGCAAGTTCACCGCGGACATCCCCGATGTGGTCACGGTGCGCGAGACCGTCGCGAGCTGGGCGGGGGAGAGCGCCGACCGCTCCGCCCTGATCAGACTGCGTACGGGCGCGGGCTATCCGCTGCGCGCCAAGGCCGCCCAGATACGTGAAGTGGGCGAGGGGTGGGACGAGTTGGAGATTCCGTACGGGCACGGGCTCGACGCCTGGCTGGTGGAGTTCGGGCCCGATGTCGTGGTCCTGGAGCCCGCGGAGCTGCGGGCCGACGTAGTGGACCGGCTGCGCGCCGTGGCCAAGGGCTGAGGGGACGTACAGACCATGGCCTCGAACGCCATCGACCAGACCCGGCGGATGCTCTCCCTGGTGACCTATCTGCGCGAGCGCCCCGGCGCCCACGTCACCGATGTCGCCCGCGCCTTCGGGATCACCGAGGACGAGCTGATCTCCGACCTGGACGTGCTGCCGCTGTGCGGGACCAGCTTCCGCGGCGGCGACCTCCTGGACATCGACACCGACGGCGACCGCATCTGGTGGCACAACGCCGACGACGTGGCGGCCCCCCTGCGGCTCGCCGCGGACGAGGCCACCGCGCTCTTGGTGGCCGCCCGTGCGGTCTCCACGCTTCCTGGGCTGCGCGAGAGCGACCGGCAGGCGCTGGTGCGCGCCACCGCGAAGCTGGAGACGGCGGCCGGTGACAACGCGGGCGCCAGTGCGCGGCTCTCGGTGACCTTCGAGTCCGAGGGCGGTGTCTTCGCCGACGTCGACCGCGCCATCTCCGAGCGGCGCCGGCTCTGGCTGCGCTACTACTCACCGGCGCGTGACGAGCTAACCGAGCGCGAGGTCGACCCGATCCGGCTCTTCGCCGTCGGGCACACGTACATGGAGGGGTGGTGCTACCTCTCCGAGGCGCGCCGCACCTTCCGCCTCGACCGGGTGGCCGAGATCAGGATCCTGGACGAGGCGTCCTCGCCGCCCGAGGTCGAACTGCGCGACCTCTCCGAGGGACTGGTGCAGCCCGCCGCCGAGGACCCCGAGGTCGTCATCGAGGTCGGGCCCGGCGGCCGCTGGGTCGCCGAGTACTACCCCCACGACAGCGCCGATGAACTCCCCGACGGTGGGCTGCGGATCACGCTGCGCACCCCGGACCCCACTTCGCTGCGCAGGCTCGCGCTGCGGCTCGGCGGGGACGGCCACATCGTCTCCCCGGCGGATCTCGCGGACAGCGCACGGGCTGCGGCGCGCGAGGCGCTCGCGGCCTACGACAGACAACCCGACGGGTCGTACGACAGGCAGGAGCAAGGGCGTTGAACACCAGCATCATGTCCGAGATTCCCGGAATGTCGAGAATCGCCCCTGTGCTCTTCAAGGCCGCCTGTCCCGACTGCCGCGCCGGTTTCGAACTCTCCGCAGGCGCCCTGCGGTTGGCCATCGGAGCCTCCGCCCGGACCACCTTCTACTCGTTCACGTGCCCCGAGTGCGGCATCGCGGTGCGCAAGCCAGCGGGCGAGCGCATCGTCGAACTGCTCACCGGCGGCGGGGTGCGGACGCTGCGTCTGCACTCGACCGTCTAGGCTCGGCGCATGTTCTGGGCGATGCTGGCGATTGCCGCGGGGTTCTGTGGCCTCGCCGTGCTCGGCGTACTGGCGATCCGGGTCTTCGTAGAGGCGCAGCGCCTCAGCTCCCAAGTGACGGAGACCACACAGCGGATCAACCGCGCGGCGGAGGATCTCGAGGCGGCCGCGACCGGTGTGGTCCGTGCGGGCCGAGATGTCCTTTAGATCCTGTGAGTCCTGACGGTGCAGCCGAGACGCGCATCGACACCGCGGCCTGTCAACTTCCCTTGTCCGGAAGGTACGCTGCTGAAGTGGCCCGGAGTGCGAGGCGCGGGCCGCAACTGGGAGTACGCACAGGGATTGCCCTGCGTTCACCCCTGAGCGTTACGATCGCTGCCAGCACGGTGGCCGGACAGCAAGTCCGGCCTGTCCGGCAGCCCCGCCCCTGCCGCCTCGGTGAGAAGGTAAAGACCTATGTTCGGAAAGATCGGCGCCCCCGAGATCATTCTCATTCTCGTCGTCATCGTTCTCCTGTTCGGCGCGAAGAAGCTTCCCGACATGGCCCGGTCGCTCGGCAAGTCCGCGCGCATCCTCAAGAGCGAGGCCAAGGCGATGAAGACGGACGGCAAGAAGGACGAAGCCGCCCCGGCCGACCCGCCCAGCGACCCTTCCGCCGCCCAGCCGCGCACCATCCAGGCCGCGCCCGGCGACGTGACCAGCTCGCGCCCGGTCACCGAGCCCACCGACAGCACGACTAAGCGCTGATCCAAGGCCGGCGACGGCCGGCCTGCCGCACGAGATGAGGACGTGGGTTGCTCAAGTCTGCCCGCAAGAAGGAACAGGATCCCGAGGGGCGGATGCCGCTTGCGGAGCACCTGCGCGAGCTCCGCAACCGGCTCGCGAAGGCCGTGCTGGCCATCATCGTCGTCGCGATCGTCGCTGCCTTCTTCTACAAGGACATCATCGAGTTCTTCACGAACCCGATCCTGAGCTCCGTGGGGTGCGAATCCAGCTTCACCGAGCTGGCCGACAAGGGCGGCAAGGAGACCTGCGCGCGCATCGTGCTGAACGGTCTGATCACGCCGTTCACGCTCGCCCTGAAGATCTCCCTGATGGCCGGTGTGGTGCTGGCCTCGCCGATCTGGCTGTACCAGCTGTGGGCGTTCGTCGCCCCCGGCCTGCACAAGAGCGAGAAGAAGTACGCCTACGGATTCGTGGGCGCAGGCTTCCCGCTGTTCCTCGGTGGCGGGTACTTCGCGTACCAGACACTGCCGACGATGGCGCGCGTGCTGCTCGAGTTCTCGCCGGGCGGCGTCGACAACCAGCTGCCGCTGGACGAGCTGATCGACCTGGTCACCCGCATGGTGATCGTCTTCGGCCTCTCCTTCGAGCTGCCGCTCCTCCTGGTGATGCTGAACCTCACCGGAGTGCTCACCGGGCAGCGGATGCTCGGCTGGTGGCGCGCCATGATCATGGGCATCACGGTCTTCGCGGCCGTGGCGACGCCGAGCACGGACCCGCTGACCATGATCATGCTCGCCGGGCCGATCTGGGTGCTGTACTTCGCGGCCACCGGCTTCTCGCTCCTCAACGACCGGCGCAAGGCCAAGATCGAGGCGGCCGGGCCCGATGACGACGAGGCGTCCGACCTCGATCTGACCCCCGAGGACGTCGGCGAGATCGAGACCGTGTCCGCGAACAGGGCGCTGCCCGAGCAGGCGAGCGGCGACGGCGCCGACCGGGACCGGGTAAACGGTTTCGACGACGTGACGTGACCTTGTGTGACGTGACCTTGTAAGGTCCTCCCTCAAACTCCGTCCGGGGGGACCTCCAGTGACCAGCGAGATCACGCTCTTCGTCAATCCCACCGCGGGACGCGGCCGGGGCGCCCACGCGGCGCAGCCGGCCGCTTCCGCGTTGCGGGCCTCGGGATTCTCCGTGCGCACGGTCATCGGCGAGGACTCTTCCGACGCGCTGCGCCGGGCGCGCGATGCCGTGGATGCCGGTACGCGCGCACTGATAGCCGTCGGCGGCGACGGCATGGCGAGCCTCGCGCTGCAGGCCGTCGCAGAGACATCGACGCCCCTGGGCGTGATCGCCGTGGGCACCGGCAACGACTTCGCGCGTGCCCTCGGGCTTCCGGTGCGCGATCCGGCCGCCGCTGGGGCGGTCGTCGCGGACGCGCTCGGCGCGGGGCGTACCCGCGACATCGACCTGGGCCGGGTGGGCAAGACGTGGTTCGGCACCGTGCTCGCGTCGGGCTTCGACTCGCGGGTCAACGACCGGGGCAACCGGATGCGCTGGCCGACCGGGCGCTTCAAGTACGACTTGGCGATGGTCGCCGAGCTGGCCGCCTTCCGGCCCATCCCGTACCGGATCACGCTGGACGACGACCAGGTCCACCAGGTCGAGGCGACACTCGTCGCCGTCGGGAACGGATCGTCGTACGGCGGTGGCATGAAGATCTGCGCGCGGGCCGACATGAGCGACGGCCTCTTCGATGTCACGGTCGTCGGCGACTGCAGCCGTACGACGCTCCTGAAGGTCTTCCCGCGGGTCTACAAGGGCACGCACCTGGACCATCCCAAGGTCACCGTGTTCCGGGCGGCGAAGGTGGAGCTCGCGGCCTCGGGGGTCACCGGGTACGCGGACGGGGAGCAGCTCGGCGGGCTTCCGCTGAAGGCCGAGTGCGTGCCGGGGGCCGTGCGGGTCCTTGGCCCCCGGGGGTCGCAGGAACCGTAAGGCAGATAATGATCGTCCGTTGTCAGTGGTGGCCGGTAGTCTCGAAAGCACGATGACAGAGGACCTCTCACCGGCCGAGCGGTATGCGGCGGCGCGCGAGCGCGCTGTCGAGCAGGCCACAGCACTCGCCGGCTTCCGCGAGATGTACGAATTCGGCCTCGACCCCTTCCAGATCGAGGCCTGTCAGGCGCTCGAGGCGGGCAAGGGAGTGCTCGTGGCCGCCCCCACGGGTTCGGGCAAGACGATCGTCGGCGAGTTCGCCGTGCACCTGGCCCTGCTGCAGGGCAAGAAATGCTTCTACACGACGCCGATCAAGGCGCTCTCCAACCAGAAGTACGCCGACCTCTCCAAGAGGTACGGCGCGGACAAGGTCGGTCTGCTGACCGGCGACAACAGCGTCAACTCCGATGCTCCGGTGGTCGTGATGACCACCGAAGTGCTGCGGAACATGCTGTATTCGGGCTCGCAGTCGCTGCTGAACCTCGGCTATGTGGTGATGGACGAGGTGCACTATCTGTCCGACCGCTTCCGTGGCGCCGTCTGGGAAGAGGTGATCATCCACCTCCAGGAGTCGGTGACGCTGGTCTCCTTGTCGGCGACCGTCTCGAACGCCGAGGAGTTCGGCGACTGGCTCGACACCGTGCGGGGCGACACCCAGGTGATCGTCTCGGAGCACCGCCCCGTGCCGCTGTTCCAGCACGTCCTCGCCGGGCGTCGGATGTACGACCTCTTCGAGGAGGGGGAGGGCCAGCGAAAGGCCGTCAACCCCGACCTCACGCGCATGGCGCGGATGGAGGCCAGCCGTTCGTACAACCCGCGTGACCGCCGCAAGGGCAAGATGATCCGTGAGGCGGACCGCGAGCGCGAGCGCAGACAGCGGTCGCGGATCTGGACGCCGGGACGGCCCGAGGTCATCGACCGGCTCGACTCCGAAGATCTCCTTCCCGCGATCACGTTCATCTTCAGCCGCGCGGCCTGCGAGGCAGCCGTGCAGCAGTGCCTGCACGCGGGCCTGCGGCTGAACGACGAGGACGCGCGGGCCCAGGTCCGCGAGATCGTCGAGGAGCGCACGGCCGCCATCCCGGACGAGGACCTGCACGTCCTCGGTTATTACGAATGGCTGGAGGGCCTGGAGCGCGGCATCGCCGCGCACCACGCGGGCATGCTGCCGACCTTCAAGGAGGTCGTGGAGGAGCTCTTCGTCCGTGGGCTCGTGCGCGCCGTCTTCGCCACCGAGACCCTCGCGCTCGGCATCAACATGCCCGCGCGCAGTGTGGTGTTGGAGAAGCTCGTCAAGTGGAACGGCGAGCAGCACGCGGACATCACCCCCGGTGAGTACACGCAGCTGACCGGCCGTGCCGGGCGTCGCGGCATCGATGTCGAGGGCCACGCGGTCGTCCTGTGGCAGCGCGCCATGAGCCCGGAGCACCTCGCGGGCCTGGCCGGCACGCGCACGTACCCGCTGCGGTCCAGCTTCAAGCCGTCGTACAACATGGCGGTGAACCTGGTCGAGCAGTTCGGGCGGCACCGCTCGCGCGAGCTCCTTGAGACGTCCTTCGCGCAGTTCCAGGCCGACAAGTCGGTCGTCGGCATCTCACGCCAGGTGCAGAAGAACGAAGAGGGGCTCGAGGGCTACAAAGCCTCGATGACCTGCCACCTGGGCGACTTCGACGAGTACGCGCGCCTGCGCCGCGAGCTGAAGGACCGGGAGACCGAGCTCGCCAAGCAGGGTGCCAACCAGCGCAGGGTGGCCGCCGCCGCTGCCCTGGAGAAGCTCAAGCCCGGTGACGTCATCCACGTGCCGACCGGGAAGTACGCCGGCCTGGCGCTCGTCCTGGATCCGGGGATCCCCGCGGGGCGGGTCAACGGCCACCGCGGCTTCGAGCACCAGGACGGGCCAAGGCCCCTGGTCCTCACCGCCGAGCGGCAGGTCAAGCGGCTCGCATCGATGGACTTCCCGGTGCCGGTCGAGGCGCTTGAGCGGATGCGCATCCCGAAGTCGTTCAACGCGCGCTCGCCGCAGTCGCGCCGGGACCTGGCGTCCGCGCTGCGCACGAAGGCGGGGCACATCGTCCCGGAGCGGCATCGCAAGGGACGCGCCGCCGCAGCCGACGACCGCGAGATCGCCCGGCTCCGCACGGAACTGCGGGCGCACCCCTGTCACGGGTGCGACGACCGCGAGGACCACGCGCGGTGGGCCGAGCGCTACTACCGCCTGCGGCGGGACACGGTGCAGCTGGAGCGGCGCATCGAGGGGCGCACGAACACGATCGCGCGGACCTTCGACCGGATCGTCGCGCTGCTCACGGAGATGGACTACCTGCGGGGTGACGAGGTCACCGAGCACGGCAAGCGGCTCGCCCGGCTCTATGGAGAGCTGGACCTCCTTGCGAGCGAATGCCTGCGGGAAGGCGTGTGGGAAGGGCTCAGCCCGGCCGAACTGGCCGCCTGCGTCTCGGCGTTGGTCTTCGAGGCCCGGGTCGCGGACGACGCGCTCGCGCCCAAGATGCCCTCGGGGAAGGTGAAGGCCTCTCTCGGCGAGATGGTGCGGATCTGGGGGCGGCTCGACGCCCTGGAGGAAGAGTTCAAGATCAACCAGGCGGAAGGGGTCGGGCAGCGGGAGCCCGACTTCGGGTTCGCCTGGGCGGCGTACATGTGGGCGTCCGACAAGGGCCTCGACGAGGTGCTCCGGGAGGTCGAGATGCCCGCGGGGGACTTCGTGCGGTGGTGCAAGCAGGTGATCGACGTCCTCGGGCAGATTTCCGCGGCCGCTCCCCGCGAGGGTTCGACCGTGGCCAAGAACGCCCGCAAGGCCGTGGATCAGCTGTTGCGGGGTGTGGTGGCGTACAGCTCCGTCGGCTGACACGGGGACAGGGCGGGCCCGGGGGTTTCACCCCCGGGCCCGCCCTTTTTCGTACCCGGATCCGCCTGTTCGACGCCATCACTCCACGTGTTCGATTGATCGCCACGCGTGCAAATGGAGCCGAGTGTATGCCCGTCGGCAAGGCCGCTGCAGAGGGTTGCTGAATATGACTCGGCGATGATTCCGGCGGACTAAGCTCGCCCGGAGCGCGGCGAGTTGAAACGAGTTGCGATAGATTCGCGCGCTTGTTCCCAAATCTTTCGATAGTTCGCATACGTCTCCCGCGCTCAACTCCCCGTAAACTCCCCCCATTTCACAGAATCAACCCCCATTCCTCCCCCAAGACGAGTGTTCAGAGGGCATACATGGTGAGTGTTCAATCGCCTCCCGGTGGCCGAGAAGTCCCTTACGCACGTGTGCTGTTGCTGCCCGCCATGCTGATGGCCGCGGCGACCGGAGCCGCCGTCGCCGCGGTAACGGAACCCGCCCGCATCGCGGTGGGCTGGTGCGGCGCGATCGCGACCCTCGTGGTCATCGCGGTCGGCGCCGAAGCGGTGCGCCGCGGCCGGTCCATCCGGGAGTTGCACACCCAGTACGCACAGCGGCTCGCATTCCTGGAGCGGCGCATCGCGTCCCATGACGACGAGACCGTCCGCCTGGGCAGGGAGATCATCCCCGAGGCCGTCTTCCGGCTCCGCCAGGGCGAAGCACCCTCGGAAGTGATCCGCAATCTCGTCGACAGCGACGAGTCCTTCTCCGAACTCCCGCAGTCACAGCGCCAGATGCTCCGTAACGTCCTGGACACCCTGGACACCGGAGAGGCGATGCGCGAGTCCTCGCAGCGCGCCTTCGTCAACATCGCCCGGCGCGTCCAGTCCATCGTCCACCAGCAGTCCGCGGAACTGCGCGAGATGGAGGAGTTCCACGGCCGCAACCCCGAGGTCTTCGACGACCTGCTCCGCATCGACCACGGCACCGCGCTGATCGGCCGCCTCGCCGACTCGATCACCGTGCTCGGCGGCGCCCGTCCGGGACGCCAATGGCCCAAGCCCGTACCGCTGTTCAGCGTGTTGCGCGGCGCCATGTCCCGGATCCTGGAGTACCAGCGCGTCGACCTGCACTCGATCGCCAAGGTCGCCATCCGCGGCACGTCCGTGGAACCGCTGATCCACGCCTGCGCCGAGCTGCTCGACAACGCCACGCGCTACTCGCCGCCGCAGACCCGTGTGCACGTCACCGCCGTCGAGGTGCAGACCGGTATCGCCGTCGAGATCGAGGACGGCGGCGTCAGCCTCAGCGAGGAGGCGCGGGCACGGGCCGAGCGCATGCTCGCGCAGGCCCAGGCCGGCATCGACCTGAACGACCTCGGTGAGAGCCCGCGCCTGGGCATGGCCGTCGTGGGTCGGCTCTCGCAGATGTACAACCTGCAGGTCTCGCTGCGGCAGTCCGCGTACGGCGGCGTCCGCGCGGTGCTCATCGTCCCGCGCGAGATGATCACCACAGGGCCCGCCCCCGGCCTCGCGCACGGCATCGGCGCGTCCGCGGTGCCCCGGGTGAACGCCGAGGGCCAGCCCATCGAGGAGGCCCAGGGCATCCGGCGCAAGAAGCCCCGCGTGATGACGGCGGGACCGCCGCTCTCCAAGTCGCTCACCGCGGCCATGGAGGACGACATCCCCGAGGTCACCGAGTGGACGTCGAACGGTCTGCCGCAGCGCCGCAGCCGGGTCCGCACCCCGCTGGCCGAACGGCTCGCGCAGGAGGCCGCGGACGAGAAGTACGCAGCGCAGCGCGCCCAGTACGCCCCGCAGGCGGCCGCGCCGGTCGTACCGGAACCGGCGAAGAAGGAGGAGAAGGAGCCCGGCCTCTGGATCGAGGCCTTCATGAAGGGCGTCAACGGCGACGAGTCCGCAGCCGATGACCCGTTGTTCCCCAAGGGCCACAGCGAGAACGACCACGGCACCCCAGACAGTGCTGGCAGTGCCGACAACGCCGACGAGGGGGGCTGGAAGTGATCCAGCAACGGGCCAATTTCGACTGGATGCTCAAGGAGCTCGCCGACGGGGTGCCGCAGACGCGGCAGATCGTGGTGCTCTCCGCGGACGGTCTGCGCATCGCGCGCTACGGCGGCGACCCTGACGCCGCCGACCGGCTCGCCGCCGCCTGCGCGGGACTGCAGTCCCTGGCCGCCGCGGTCGCCACCGAGATCCCGCACGCCGACGGCGGGATGCGCATGGTGATCATCGAGGTCGGCGGCGGCTACTTCTATCTGATGGCCGCCGGAGCCGGTGCCTACCTCGCGGTGCTCGCCGACGAGACCGTCGACGCGGGCCTCATCGGCAACCGCATGCGGGACTTGGTCGTCCGGATCGGCGCCCATCTGACGAGCCCGCCCCGGCGAGATGGGCAGGCCGTATGAATCCTCCGCAAGGCGAGAACCCCTCCCACCGAGACGACCCTCCCCAACGGCAGCGGCGCAGCCCGGAGAACCCCGAGCGGCTCTACATCCTGACCGGTGAGGACACGGAGCGGGCGGCGCTCGACCTCGTCACGCTGATCGTCGCGCACGGCGAGGCGCCCCCCACGGCCGAGCCGGAGCACTCCGCCGTCCTGCGGCTGTGCAAGACGCCACTGTCGGTCGCCGAACTCTCGGCGTATCTCGCGCTGCCGTTCAGCGTGGTGACCGTCCTGCTGACGAAGATGCTCGGGGCCGACCTGGTGCAGGCGCGCGCGCCGATCGTCCGCTCCACGCTCCCCGATCGTTCCCTTCTCGAAGCGGTGATGCATGGACTTCAAAAGCTCTGACACGATCACCGGGCCCCGCAGCGAAGACGTCCTGCCCCACACGGCCACGGCCGCCGTGAAGGTCGTTATCGTGGGCGGGTTCGGGGTCGGCAAGACGACGATGGTCGGCTCGGTCAGCGAGATCCGTCCGCTGACCACCGAAGAGACCATGACCCAGGCCGGCATCGGAGTCGACGACAACTACGGCTCCGAGACCAAGACGGCCACCACCGTCGCGATGGACTTCGGCCGGATCAGCATCTCCGAGGAGCTGGTGCTCTATCTGTTCGGCACCCCCGGACAGGAGCGCTTCTGGTTCCTGTGGAACGGCCTCTTCGAAGGGGCGCTCGGCGCCGTCGTCCTCCTCGACACCCGCCGCCTCGAAGTCAGCTTCGACGTGATCGGCCGCCTGGAGGAGCGCGGCGTGCCGTTCGTCGTCGCCGTCAACGACTTCCCCGACGCGCCCCATCACTCGATGGAGGCGCTGCGCCGTGCCCTCGACCTGGACGAGGCGGTGCCGATGCTGAAGTGCGACGCCCGGCAGCGCGCATCGAGCCGCGACACCTTGCTGACCCTCATGCGGTACCTCCACTCCCTGTCGGTGGCCCGCGTCTGACACCTCATCCCATCCGCAACCCCGGAATCTCCAACCCCGGAATCTCTTCCGCGACCCCGGAGCGACGAACGTGACGACTCCTTCCCACTCCCACCCAGGCATGGACGACCCGGCCATGCCACCGCCCGGCTGCCCCGCGCACGGCCTCGGCCCAGGTGGCATGCGCCGTCTGTACGGGCCCGAGGCGGATACCGACCTCTCGGGCGTGTACGAGAAGCTGCGCGCCGAACACGGCGCCGTGGCCCCGGCCCTGCTGCACAACGACGTACCCATCTGGGCGGTCCTCGGCCACAGCGAGAACCTCCACATGGTCCGCACCCCCTCGCAGTACACCCGCGACTCGCGCACATGGCGGGCCGTCATCGACGGCACCGCGGGCCCCGACCACCCGCTGGCCCCCGTCTTCACCTGGCAGCCCATGGCCAGCATGGCGGAGGGCGCCGAGCACCAGCGGCTGCGCGGCGCGGTCACCGGGGCGATGGCGGGCCTCGACCACCGGGGGATCCGCCGCTACATCAACCGCTACAGCAACCTCCTGCTCAACGACATCTGCCAGGACGGCCACGCCGACATCGTGAGCCAGTTCGCCGAGCATCTGCCGATGATGGTGATGTGCCATGTCCTCGGGATGCCCGAGGAGTACAACGAGCGGATCGTGCAGGCCGCCCGCGACATGCTCAAGGGCACCGAGACCGCCATCGCGAGCAACGCGTACATCATGGACGCGCTGATGCGCCTTGTGGCGCGGCGCCGGGCGAAGGCGGAGGAGGACTTCACCAGCAACCTCATCGCGCAGCCCGCGCAGCTCACCGACGACGAGGTCGGCGCGCACCTGCGGCTCGTGCTCATCGCCGCGTACGAGGCCACGGCCAACCTCATCGCGAACGCCCTGCGCATGGTCCTCACCGACCCGCGCTTCCGCGCCCAGCTCAGCGGCGGCCAGATGACGGTCCCGGAGGCGGTCGAGCAGTCCCTGTGGGACGAGCCGCCGTTCAGCGCGATGGTCGGCTACTTCGCCAAGCAGGACACGCAGCTCGGCGGCCAGGAGATCAAGGCGGGCGACGGTCTGATCTTCGGCATCGCGCCGGGCAACGTCGACCCCGTCGTACGTCCGGATCTCGCCGCCAACATGCAGGGCAACCGCTCCCATCTGGCGTTCGGCGGCGGACCGCACGAGTGTCCGGGGCAGGACATCGGCCGTGCCATCGCCGACACGGGCGTGGACGCGCTGCTCATGCGCTTCCCGGACGTGGAACTCTCCGTCGAGGAACACGAGTTGACGTGGACCTCGTCCATCCTCTCCCGGCATCTGGTGTCTCTTCCGGTGCAGTTCGCGCCGCGGCCCCCGCAGGACGTGATGGCGCGGCCCATGGCGCGGGTGCCGAGCGCGCGCAACGACTGGCAGGTGTCGTCCCCCGGGCCGCGTCCCGCGTATCCCGCGACGCCGACGCCTCAGCCGACCGCGGGGCCGGCG
>NZ_BAAAUG010000036.1:32837-57909 GCF_039533825.1 Streptomyces rectiviolaceus | reverse complement strand
CTCCGCGGTGGTGACGGTGTGCGCGGCGGCGGTGACCCGCTCGGCGAGCTCCCCGGCGCGACCCCGCTCGGCGACGGCCCGCGCGGAGAGGCGGCGGGCGAGCGTCCGGGTGCGCCGCTCGGCTCCCACGTGCACGTCACGCGCGCGTGAGCGCGTGTCGGCGGCGTCGACGATCCGGCCGAGCAGATCGACGGAGCCCGCGGTGAAGTCCCGCTCGGCGATGAGTTCGGAGCGGCGGCCCAGCTTGTTGCCGAAGCCGTGCACGAGGTCGGCGAGGCCGTCCGTGTCGCGCGTGTCCGTGACGGCACGCAACAGCAGGTCCGTGAAGTCGGAGTCCTTCTTGACCGCGAAGAGACCGGCGGCCTCGCCCTCGTCGGCGTTCATCTCCCGCTGGTAGCGGAAGAGTTCGGGGTCAAGGCCCAGGTCGCCGAGGTGCTCGATCCAGCGGTCGTGGATCTCCTCCCAGTGCACTTCGAGGTGGGGGTACGCCTTGCCCGCCTCGGTCAGCGCGTCCCGGAAGCCCTTCATGGTGCGCCGCCGCCCCTGCGCCCCCGACACGCCCTCCACGGAGGGCCGTACGGCGGTGGACTCGGCGACCGGCAGCGAGTCCAGGCTCATGCCGGGACCGGGCCGGAAGGAGTACCAGGCCTCGGCGAACTTCCTCGGGTCGTTCGAGACCTGCCGCCCACGCCACTCGCTGACCTTGCCGACGACGACGCACTCACCGGTCAGCGTGTGCTGCCACTCCAGGGCGACGTGCCCGCAGTCATCGGCGAGCAGGAACTTGCGAAGGACTCCGGAGCTGGCGCCGCCCAGCGTGTTCCGGTGGCCCGGCAGCATCACCGAGAAGATCAGCTTCAGCAGGACGGACTTGCCGCCGCCGTTCTCCAGGAAGAGCACGCCCGCGGGCGCCGGGCGGCGCGGCGGACCGGTCGGCTCCTCCTCGAAGAACTCCGCCTGGGCGGGGGCGGGGTCGGGTACCTCCGCGCCGACGCCGCGCAGGTCAAGCACGGTGTCGGCGTAGCGCGCACCGGCGGGGCCGATGGAGTAGAGGCGGACCCGGGACAGCTCGTACATGGCGGCGGACTCTCGTCGTAAGTCGTGCGGAACGGCAGGAAGTTGCGGGGGGACGTCAGGAGTGGTGCGGGACGTCAGGAGTCGTGCGGGACGTCAGGAGTGGAAGGGCAGGCCCGCGTCGGCGGTCAGCTCCAGGTCGTCGGTCTCGTCGGGGGGCAACAGGGTCGCGGACCCGTCCGTGACGGGCACGATGCCGAGCTCGAGGAGCTCGGCCATGGCGGCGCCGCCCGCCATGTCGCGCACCTGCAGCTGATAGCGGGCGGTGGTGCGGTACGTGCCCCCGGAGTCGTCGCCCGTGCGCTGCAGGAATCCGGAGTCGGTGAGGAAGGCGACGGCCTTGCCGATGATGCCTGTGGTCGATCCGGCGAGGCGGCGGGCGTCCTTGGTGGCGCCCGTCGAGCTGCGCCGTGCCCAGATCCGCCAGGCGGCTTCGAGGCCGGGGGCATCGGTCGCCGGGTCGGAGTTCTCGCCCTGCTCCTCTGCGCGCTCCTCCAGGCGGTGGCAGGCCTGGCGCACGAAGGCGTCGACCCCATTGACCGTGACCCGACCGATGTATCCGTCGTCGGCGAGGTCCTCGGGGCGCGGGAACGCGAGGGCGGCGACGGCGAGATGGGCGAGGCCGTGCAGGAAGCGGTCGGTGGAGTCGGCGGCGGTCCTGCGGGCGTAGTCACCCATGCGGACGGCGAACACGGAGTCCTCGGCGGCCGTCACGGCCATCCCCGCGCGCGGGGACACCTCAAGGACGACGAGGCCGAGCCCGGCGGCGACGGCGTCGGCGAGCCGCGCGAACGGCGGGTCCTCGCGGTACCGGCGCAGCAGCTCCGCGTACTCCTGGTCGCGGGCGGGCTGGAGCTTGGGCTGGAGTCCGAAGGAGACGAGTCGCGCGGCGTCGGCGGCGTCGGCCGGGGTGATGGCGGCGGGCGCGGCGGGCGCCGTCGTTGCCTCCGGCTCGCCCCACGCGGCGTGCTCTGCGGGGTGGTCGGTCACGGCTTGTGCTCCTTGCGGCGGTCGTGCTGGTGAGTCTTGAGCGGGTCGGGAGTGCTCACGCGGCCTCCGTCCGGCCGGCCGCCATGCCGGCGGCGTCGAGCAGCGCCGTGCCCACGATGAGGTCGGCGCCGCCGAATTCCGGGTCGTCGAGTTCGGTGCCGTCGTCCACCGCGAACAGGAGCTTCTCCTCGCCCTGGCGGTAGGCGGTGCCGACCGGCGGGCTTGCCGCGTGGACGGCGAGCAGGGCGACCAGGTAGGGCAGTTCGGTGTCGCGGAGCCGGGCGTCGGCAAGGAGGCCGGAGAGGCGCCGGGGCGCGTCGGCCGGCAGGTCGAGCAGCTCCATCGCACTGGCCAGCTGCTCCTCGCTGAAGCGGCTGTCGTCGGGCGTGGCGATGAGGTCGGGCTCGGGCATCTCCACGCCCAGGTGCTCGCGCTCCTGCGGCGGCGTGAGCAGTATGTCGACCAGGTCCCCGACGCGGACGGACACGGGCGTGCGCAGTCCCGTCCCGCGCGCGAAGAAGGCGTCCGTCACGCGGCTCGCCTGCTCGACCGGGAGCGGCAGGAGCGGCGCGACGAGCTGGCCGTACAGATCGAGTCCGGTCCGCCCCGCGGGGGCCGCGAAGGCCTGGCGGTCCTGCTCGGCACGGAACAGGGGCCCCGCGTCGAGGAGCCGGGACTGCAGCTGGGTGTGGCGGCGGATGCAGTCCTTGACGATGTCGACGAGCTCGGCGGCGCGGCGCTTCTGCTCGGGGTCCTCGGACTCGTCGCGTGCCTTGCGGATGTTCGTCAGGATCGCGTTCTCGTGGCGATAGCGGTCGGCCACGTGGTCGAGCGCCTCCGCGATCATGTCGGGGACGGCCTGGAGCCAGTCCACCGCGCGGACGTTGCGCCGCGTGGCGTCCAGGGCCCTGCGGAGCGTCTCCGAATACTGCACCGTGCGATACCGCGCCTGCTCCGCGGCGAGCTGGGCGTCGGCGAGGCGGCCGCGGCTGATGAGCACCTCGAGCTTCACCTCGGCGGCGATCTGGGCGCTCGTGACGTCGGTGTCGAGGGCGCCCACGAGGACGTTGACCGCTTCGTCCGTCGTACGGAGATAGACACTCCCCCCGTACCCGGGGACCTCTTCGATGAGCTTGAAGTCGTAGTCCCTGCGCACATAGGTGCCGTCGGGCGCGAAGGTGCCGTACACGGCGCGGAAGCCGCGGTCGACGCTGCCGACGTTGATCAGGTTCTCCAGGACCCAGCGGGCCACGCGTTCGTGCTCGGCCACGGGGCGCCGGGGCGCCTGGGCTCCGACGCGCGGGAGCAGCCTGGCCACTATCTGCTCGTGGTCGGCGCCGGTGTCGAAGTCCATGTTCAGTGTGACGAGGTCGATGGCGGAGAGGGCCACTTCCGCCATCGCGTACACCGAGTACTCGCCCGCGAGGTTGGCCTTGCGCACATCAAGGTCGTGCAGCGGCGCCGTGCAGGCGAGCGCGCGGAGCCGCCGCGCCAGGCCCTCGTCGGCGGCCGGGCCCAGAGCGGGCCTCGGCCCCGCGCTGAGCTGGGGCGGAGCGGTGTCCGTAACGGCAGGCGAAGTCACGGTGCACAGACTAGATCCTCGGTCTGACAACGGTCGAAACGGCGCAGATCTGGCAGTGATCCGCGATGCCCTGCCGAAGCCCGTCCGGGGCTCAGGAGCCCGTCCGCTCGCCCTCCGCCACGCGCTGGCCGTAGACCTCGACGAGGCCGCTCCGCGAGTCGTCCAGGTAGACCGCGAGCAGACGCTCGGCCTCCGCGGCGTCCCCCTCCTGGAGGGTCTGCAGGATCTGCCGGTTGCGTACGAGGTACGGCTCGTGCAGTCGACGCGGATCGTCCACCACGTGGAAGGCCAGGCGTAGTTCGGCGAAGACGCTGCGCATCACCTCGTCCGTGCGGGCGCTTCCGGCGAGGGCGACCAGTTCCCGGTGGAAGTGGATGTTGGCCGTGGAGACGCCCTTCCACTTCCGCTCGCGCGCGGCCTTGGTGCCGTCCGCGACGGCGCCCGCGAGTCCGTCGAGCACGAAGGGCGGATCTCCCAGTCCGCGGACGACCGCGCATTCCACGAGCCGCCGGGTGCGGTAGATGTCCTCCACGTCCTCAATCGTGAGAACTCGGACAAATACCCCGCGGTTGAGCTGATGGATCAGCAGCCGTTCGTGCGTGAGGAGGCGGAAGGCCTCGCGCAGCGTGTTGCGCGAGACGCCGAGCGCGCCGCCGATGCTGTCCTCCGACAGCCGCGCTCCCGGCGGGAAATACCCCTCCGCGATGCGGCTCCGAAGGATGTCCGAGACCCGCTCCGCGGTGCTGGTGCGCCCCAGGAGCGCACGGTCGTCGGCCAGCCCGCTCGCGTCAGCCATTCCCTCAGCCATGCCCGGATTCAATCGTAGATACAAGAACGAAACAACATGGGTATTGAGGGATCGTTCAACGATCCTCTACCTTGTCGGGCACGGCACAGTCCCCACCCGTGCCCGAGCCTTGCCCGCTGCGCACCCACTGCCCGCTCCGCACTCTCCGTCCCCCTCCTGCGAGGTGCCCATGAGCACGCCCCCACCGCCCCAGGCCGTCTCGACCGACGCGCGGCCCGTGGACGGCGAACCCCCCGACGACAACGGCGCGTTCGGCTGGCTGCGCGCCCTCGGCCCGCGTGGCCGCCGCGCCTTCGCGGGCGCCTTCGGCGGCTACGCCCTCGACTCCTACGACTACTTCACGCTGCCGCTGAGCATGGTCGCGATCGCCGCGTACTTCGGCCTGGACAGCGGCCAGACCGGCCTGCTCACCACGGTCACGCTGGTGGTCTCCGCGATAGGCGGCGCGGTCGCCGGGGTGGTCGCGGACCGGATCGGCCGTGTCAAGGCACTGATGATCACGGTCATCACGTACGCCGTGTTCACCGTCGCCTGCGGCTTCGCGCCCAACTACGAGACGCTGCTGGTCTTCCGCGCCCTCCAGGGCCTCGGCTTCGGCGGTGAGTGGGCGGTCGGCGCGATCCTGGTCGCCGAGTACGCCACCGCCAAGAACCGCGGCCGCACGCTCGGCGGGATCCAGAGCGCCTGGGCGGTCGGCTGGGCGCTCGCGGTGATCGTCTACACCGTGGTGTTCCAGTTCCTCGACGAGGACATCGCCTGGCGCGTGCTGTTCTGGACCGGCGCGCTGCCCGCCCTCCTCGTCGTCTACGTACGGCGCAATGTGCACGACGCCCCCGAGGCGGCCGAGGTACGGAAGAAGAGCGCGGACAAGGGGTCGTTCACCGCGATCTTCAAGCCCGGCCTGCTGCGCATCACCCTCTTCGCTGTGCTGCTCTCCACCGGCGTACAGGGCGGCTATTACACGCTCGCCACCTGGGTGCCCACGTACCTGAAGACCGAGCGCGGACTCACGGTGGTCGGCACGGGCGGGTATCTCACGTTCCTGATCTCCGGTGCCTTCATCGGCTACTTGGCCGGCGGTTACCTCACCGACGTGCTCGGCCGCAAACGGAACATCACGCTCTTCGCGTTCCTCTCGGCGGCCAGCATCCTCGCGTACACGAACATCCCGGACGGGGCCAACGGCCTTCTCCTTGTGCTCGGTTTCCCGCTCGGCTTCTGTATGTCGGCCATTTTCAGCGGCTTCGGATCGTTCCTCAGCGAGCTCTACCCGGCCGCCGTGCGCGGCACGGGGCAGGGCTTCACGTACAACACCGGTCGCGCCGTGGGCGCCGTCTTCCCCACCATGGTCGGCTTCCTGGCCGACAGTTGGGGCGTGGGCGGTGCGCTGATCTTCGGCGCGGTGGGCTACGCCATCGCCGTGCTCGCGCTGTTCGGGCTGCCCGAGACGCGCGGGAAGGAGCTGGTGTGAACCCCGCGACCACGGCGCTGCGGAGCCCCGAAGAGGCCCGTGCCCTCTTCCGTTCGGGGACGAGCGGGCCGACCGCGGGCTGGGCGGCCGGCCACACCCAGGCCAACCTGATCGCCGTGCCCGCCGACTGGGCGTACGACATGCTCCTGTTCTGCCAGCGCAACCCGAAGCCCTGCCCGGTGCTCGACGTCACGGACACGGGTTCCTGGACCACACCCCTGGCGCCCGGCGCCGATCTGCGGACGGATCTGCCGTGCTATCGGGTGTGGGAGGACGGCGAGCTGGCGGACGAGCCCACGGACGTGGTCGGGCGGTGGCGGGACGACCTGGTGTCGTTCCTCATCGGCTGCAGCTTCACCTTCGAGTGGGCGCTGACCGAGTCCGGCGTTCCCATGCGCCATGTCGAGCAGGGGCGCAACGTCTCCATGTACGTGACCACGCGCCCCTGCCGTCCGGCGGGCCGACTGCACGGCCCCATGGTGGTGTCCATGCGCCACGTGCCGCCCGAGCACCTCTCGGCGGCGATCAGGGAGACCTCCCTGCTGCCCGCCGTGCACGGCGGTCCGGTGCACTGCGGCGAACCGGATGGGCTCGGCATCGACGATCTGGCCCGGCCCGACTTCGGTGATCCGGTGACCGCCGAGCCCGGTGACATCCCGGTGTTCTGGGCGTGCGGAGTGACGCCGCAGGCCGCGGTGATGGCCTCGCGGCCGCCGTTCGCGATCACGCACGCGCCGGGCCAGATGTTCATCACCGACGCCCGTGACGAGCAGTACCGGGTGGCCTGAGCAGGCCACCGGAAGGAAACAGGAGAACCACCCCGATGACCGATGCCGTGATCGATCTCAACGCCGACCTCGGTGAGGGCTTCGGCCGCTGGCGCCTGACCGACGACGAGGAACTGCTCTCCGTGGTCACCAGCGCCAATGTGGCCTGCGGCTTCCACGCGGGGGACGCGGCAACCATGCGCCGCGTGTGCGAGCAGGCCGCCGCGCGCGGCGTGCGGATCGGCGCCCAGGTCTCCTACCGCGACCTGGCGGGCTTCGGGCGCCGCTCCATGGACGTACCGGCCGACGAGCTTGCGGCCGAAGTGGCGTACCAGATAGGCGCCCTGGAGGTCTTCGCACGGGCAGCCGGCGCGCGCGTGTCCTACGTGAAGCCGCACGGCGCGCTCTACAACCGCGTCGTCCACGACGAGGAGCAGGCGCGCGCCGTCGTCGAAGGGGTCCTGCTCGCGGATGACACGCTGCCCGTCCTCGGGCTGCCGGGATCACGCTTCCTGGAAGTGGCCGACAAGGCCGGACTCCCCGTCGTCACCGAGGCGTTCGCGGACCGTGCGTACACCCCGGAGCGGACGCTCGTGCCGCGCGGCGGCGACGGCGCCGTCATCACGGAGGCGGACGCCGTCGTCGAACGCTCCGTGGGCATGGCCCGGTTCGGGACCGTCACCGCCCGGGACGGACAGCGGATCGACGTCCGCGCGCGCTCGCTGTGCCTGCACGGCGACACCCCGGGGGCGGTGGGTCTCGCCCGGCAGGTCCGGGCACGCCTCGAAACCGCGGGCGTCCGGGTGGAGGCGTTCGCGTGAGGGTGCTCCCGGTCGGCGATCTGGCGCTGCTCGTCGAACTCGCCGACGGCGACGAGGCGCAGGCGCTCCACGCCGAGCTGCTGCGCCGCAGGGCCGCGGGCCTGATCCGCGTACGGGAGATCGTGCCCGCGGCCCGCACGGTGCTCCTGGACGGCCTTGACGACCCCGGCCGCGTCGGCGCGGAGCTGGCCGCCCTGGAGATCCCGCCGCTGTCGGGGCGCGCGGAGGACATACGGGAGATCCCGGTCCGCTACGACGGGCCCGATCTGGCGGAGGTGGCGGCGCATTGGGGTGTGCCGGTGGCGGAGGTGGCGCGGATCCACTCGGCGGCCGAATTCCGGGTCGCCTTCTGCGGGTTCGCGCCCGGCTTCGGCTACCTCACCGGGCTGCCGCAGCATTACGACGTACCGCGACGGGCCACGCCACGCACGAGCGTCCCGGCCGGCAGCGTCGCCCTGGCGGGGCCGTACACGGGGATGTATCCGCGCTCTTCGCCCGGCGGCTGGCAGCTGATCGGCACGACCGACGCCGTGCTGTGGGACCACGCGCGCGTACCCGCCGCGCTGCTCACCCCAGGGGTGCGGGTACGTTTCGTGGCCGACTCGGAGGCACGATGACGGACCGTGCCTTCGCCGTCGTGCGGGCCGGGGCGCTGACCACCGTGCAGGACCAGGGCCGCCCCGGGCACGCGCACCTCGGAGTGCCGCGCTCCGGAGCCCTCGATCCGGCCGCGGCGCGCCTCGCCAACCGCCTCGTCGGCAACCCGCCCGAGGCGGCCGTCCTGGAGACCACCCTCAACGGCTGCTCCGTGCGCCCGCGTTGCGCGGTGACGGTGGCCGTCATGGGTGCGCCCTGCCCGGTGACGGTCGACGGCCGCCCGGTGGCATGGGGTGCGCCCGTGCGGATACCTGCCGGTGCGCTGCTCGACGTCGGAGCGGCCGTCTCCGGAGTACGTTGCTACGTCGCGTTCGGCGGCGGTGTCGCCGTCGACCCGGTGCTCGCAAGCCGCTCCACGGACCTGCTCTCCGGGCTCGGCCCCCCGCCGCTCGCGGACGGAACCGTCATCCCCCTGGGGAACGCTGCCGCGCCGCACGCGCGCGTGGACACCGTCCCGCACGCGGCGCCACCACACGAACTGATCCTGAGGGTGGCGTCGGGGCCACGCGCCGACTGGTTCACCCCATCGGCCCTCCGCACGCTGACCACGCGCGCGTACCGGGTGTCATCGGCGAGCAACCGCATCGGTCTGCGTACCGAAGGGCCCTCCCTGGAGCGGGCGTTCACCGATGAACTCCCCAGCGAGGGCATGGTCATCGGCGCCGTCCAGGTGCCGCCGGACGGCTGTCCCGTGGTCTTCCTCGCCGACCACCCGACGACCGGGGGCTACCCGGTGATCGCGGTGGTCAGGGAGGCGGATCTGGCCGGTGCGGCGCAGGCGGTGCCGGGCACCCCGGTGCGGTTCGTCCTGGCGGGGCGGCGCTGAGGTCTCCCGCAGGCCCCCACACCGACTCCTACGCCGCGTCCGGCTGCTCGGCCGCGGTGAGCGCGGCGAGGGCCGCCGTCACCGCGTGGGTGGCGCTCAGGTCGAGCCGGGCGCTGCTGCCCCGCACCTGATGGCGCACCTCGTCGGCCGCGAGGGTGAGCAGCTGTGGCAGCAGATCGGTGCACCGGCGCGCCAGCCATCCGGTACCGGCCGTGGCCAGCCACAGCAGGCTCGCCGACCGGGTGGGCGAGGGGAATTGAGGCTCGCACGATGGCGGGCCGCCCGCCGCCAGGCCCCGCGCCGCGAGCAGCGCGTGGAAGCGGACGGCGACAAGACGGTGGCCCCGCTCGCCGGGGTGCAGCCGGTCCGCGCTCCACAGGGTGCGGTCGGCGACCCACTCGTCCTCCGCGAGGTGCAGGTGGACGGCGCCGTACCGCTCGGACAGCGCGTGTACGACGGCGTTGACCGCGCGTTGCCGCCGGGCCAGCGGTCGGGCCAGCGCGCCCGGGAGGCCGAGCATGGCCCCCGGGTCGGGGAGGCAGGCGGTGAGCAGTTGGGCGCCTTGCCGCGCGGCGGCTCCGTAGATCTCGTCAAGGCGCGTGGCCACGGCACGGATGTCGAACGTGCAGCGGAGGGTGTCATTGACGCCGATGACCACGGAGACCAGGTCGGGCCGCAGCTTCAGCGCCTCGGGCAGCTGCCGGTTCAGCACGTCCCCGGTCTGGGCCCCGCTGACGGCGAGGTTGTGGAACTCGCCGTCCCCGAGGGTCGGGGCCAGCAGCGCTGCCCAGCCTCGCCACCCCTCCTCCACCGGGTCCCCGACGCCTTCGGTGAGGGAGTCACCCATGGCAACGAAACGCAGCGGCTTCACGCGTCACGTCCCTCGCGGGGCGCCGTGCAGGACTCCTGCCCACAAACGCGGTCCACGGAAGCCTCATGCGCCCCCAGAAACCCCGCAACCGCCCCCTCCCACCCGAAGCACTCCGCACGCGCGCGTGCCGCCTCCCTGCGCGGACGCTCAGGGCGCCCGAGCAAGCTCTGCACGGCGGTCGCGAACGCCTCACCGCTGTCCCTCGCCGCCGCGCCCGCCCCGCCCACGATCTCCGGCAGCGCCGACGAGGCGCTCGCGACCACCGGCGTACCGCACGCCAGCGCCTCCAGGGCCGCGAGCCCGAACGTCTCGCAGGGCCCGGGCGCGAGGCAGACGTCGGCCGTGGCCTGCAGCGCCCCCAGGGTCGCGCGGTCCGCGATGTGCCCCAGGAACGTCACCGGCAACCGCCGCTCGCGCGCCCGCAGTTCCAGACGCGCCCGCAGCGGCCCGTCCCCCGCCACCACGAGCACCGCAGGCACGCCCCGGCCGCGGAGCACCTCCAACGCGTCCAATGCCATGCCCGGCCGCTTCTCCACGGACAGCCGGGAGCAGAGCACCAGCAGCGTCTCCCCCACGCGCGCGTGGCGCTCGCGCACGCGTGGCTCACGCAGCCCCGGATGCCTGCCCGCGAGATCGACGCCGAGTGGTGCCCGGACGACATTGCGCGCCCCGATGCGGACGAACTCGCGCTCGGCCCACTCGGTGGTGCACACGACGCGCGCGAAGGCGTGAGCCGTACGGGAGTTGAGGGCGTCGGCCGCACGCAGGGCGGCCTGCCGCGGCATGCCCCAGGAGCTGAGGACGCCGTCCGTCGTCTCGTGGGAGACCATCACGGCCGGGATCCTGCGGTGCCGGGCCCACGCGCCGGTCCAGCGCAGCGTCGTGCGGTCGGAGACCTCGATGCGGTCGGGGGCGAGGCGTTCGAGGGCCCTGGCCACCCTCCGGCGGTCCGTGAGGACGCGGTAGCCGCCGGTGCCGGGCAGCAGCGTGCCGGGCAGGGTCACGATGCGGCCCTGGTCGGTGTCGCGGACCCCGGCGCGTTCGCCGGGCACGATCAGTACGGGCTCGTGCCCGGCCGCGCGGTAGCCGCGTCCCAACTCCCTGAGCGCGGTGCGCAGTCCGCCCGACGAGGGGGCGACGAAGTTGGCGAGGCGCACGATCCGCAGCGATTCGGATCGCGGCCCACCGGGCCGCGCCCTGGTCTCCCTGTACACCGCCGCCCTCATGCCGCCACCGCCGTCCGCGCGGCGAGCACCTGGGTGTAGTGGTCGACGAGCTGCTCGCCCACCGCATCCCAGGTCCGCCCCTCGACGGCCGCGCGCCCTGCCCTGCCGTACGCGGCACGCAGCCCCGGATCGGCGGCGAGCGCCCAGACCGCGTCACGCACCGCGAGGGCGTCCTGGGGCGGCACCAGGACTCCGGTGCGGCCGGGGACGACGAGGTCAAGGGGGCCGCCGGCGGCGGGCGCGACCACCGGCACGCCGCTGGCCATGGCCTCCTGCACGGTCTGGCAGAACGTCTCGTAGGGCCCGGTGTGCACGAAGAGGTCCAGCGAGGCGAAGATCCGGGCGAGTTCGTCGCCGGTGCGGCGCCCCAGCATGACCGCGCCCGGCAGAGCCGCCCGCACGGAACCCTCGCTGGGACCGTCGCCGACGACGACAAGCCGCACGCCCTCAAGGGAGCACACCCCGGCGAGGAGTTCGACCTGCTTCTCGGGCGCGAGACGCCCTACGTAGCCGACGATCAGCTCACCGTTCGGCGCGAGTTCACGGCGTACGGCCGCATCCCGGAGGGCGGGCCCGAACCGGGCGGTGTCCACACCGCGCGGCCACAGCCGCACCCGTGGCACCCCGTGCGTCACGAGGTCGCGCAGGGCGGCCGACGACGGGGCGAGGGTGCGGTCGGCCGCGGCGTGGACGGCGCGGATGCGCCGCCAGGCGGTGGACTCCCCCATCCCCATGTACGTACGCGCGTAGCCGCCCAGATCCGTCTGGTAGACGGCGACGGCGGGAATGCCCAGGCGCGCGGCGGCCGCCATGCCGCGCACGCCGAGGACGAACGGGCTGGCCAGATGGACGAGCTGGGCCCGGTGCGCGCTCAGCGCGGCGGACAGGCGGCGGCTTGGCAGCGCCACCCTGACCTGCGGATATCCGGGAAGGGGCAGGGAAGGGACGCGGATGACGGGGCAGGGCGCACTGGCATCGGCCGCGGCGTCCGCCCCGGCCGCGGGGGCCGGGGCGATGACCAGGGGGTCGTGACCGCGGGCGACGAGCTGCCCGGCGGTCTGCAGGGCGCAGTGCGCCACGCCGTTGACGTCGGGAGGGAAGGATTCGGTGACGATGACGACACGCATACTCGTGTTGTCGTCGCGCGGGGCGTGGTCACGTCAACGTGGATCTTTCCTGGCGAGGAACGTCCCATGAGCGTTCCGCTCCGCAATGGTCCGCACGCGCCCCGCCCCGGGGGCGCGCCCGGCTACACCTCGGCCGCGTCGGGGCCGATCCTGCTGCGTACCGCGGTCTGTACCTCGTCCTCTTCGGCGGGGTCCGCTGCGAGCCTTCTGAGCTGAGTGACCACGCGGGCGTCGCCGGTCTCGGCGTGCCGTGCGGCGACCTCGCGGGTGGACTCCTCGCAGTCCCACAGGCATTCGACGGCGAATCCGGCGGCGAAGGAGGGATCGGTGGCGGCGAGCGCGCGGGCGGCGCGGCCGCGCAGGTGGGAGGAGGCGGTCTCGCGGTAGACGTGGCGAAGGACGGGGGCCGCGCAGGCGATGCCGAGCCGTCCTGCGCCGTCGACGAGTGTCCAGAGGGTCGGCGCGTCGGGGCCTTCGCCCCGGACGGCTTCACGGAGCGCGGCGAGTACGAGCTTGCTGTCCTGGGCGCCGCCCCTGCAGGCGAGCACCCGTCCTGCGGCGGCGCCGAGTTCGTCGGGCCGCAGGGCCCAGCGGCGGGCCCGCTCCACGGCGGCGACGCTGCGCATCCGTTCGAAGGCCTCGGCAGCGGCGTCCACGACGGCCCGTGACGGGCTCTCCACCGCGAACTCGATCAGGTCGAACACATCGGGATCTTGGGCGTCCGCGAGGTAGCGCAGGGCCGTGCCGCGCGCCCCGTCGGAGCCGTTGCGGGCGGCCTCGAGGATCTCGGCCCGGTCGTCGGGTCCGGCGACGGCGCTCAGGCAGCGGGCGGCGGGCACGTGCAGCACGGCGCCGCGTTCGAGCCCTTCCTGCGCCCAGTCGAAGACGGCCTGGACGCTCCAGCCGGGGCGTGGCCCCGATGGTCGCATCTGGCGCTGCCAGCGGTCGAAGGAGCCCTGTTCCCGCGCGGCCCGCACACGGGCGCCGACGGCCTCACGCGGGTCCTCCTCCCACAGCCGCCAGGGCCGGGGTTCGTAGGCGTCGCGCACGGCGGCGGCCAGTTCGGCCTCGCCCTCGGCGTCCGAGGGGAATCTGGCGAGCACGGGCACGGCGAGGGCGCGCAGGCCCGCGTCGTCGTCCCGCAGCGCCAGTTCGTCCAGGGCCCAGGCCCAGTTGGTGCCGAACGCCACGTACCTTCGCAACAGTTCGAGGGCGTCGTGCCTGCCGTACGAGGCGAGGTGCCCCAGGACGGCGAGCGCGAGGCCGGTACGTGAGTCGTCCGTGTCCAGGACGTCCTCGGGGTCGAAGAGATGCCGTTCGATCTCCTCGATCCCGCCGCGGAGATCGAGGTAGAGCCTGGCGTAGTACAGGGAGCGGTTCTCCACCTGCCAGTCGTGGCGTGGGTCGTGGAGCACGCAGGTCTCGAGGGCGGCGAGCGCCTCGGAGCGGGGTGCGGTGAGTGCGTGCAGCGTGCCGTCGCCGCGGCCCCGCTGCAGCAGGCCGAGCAGCGTACCGCTGGGCGCTATGACCGGATCGAACATGGGAAACAGCCTCACATCAAGCGTCGACGCAACCGGGAATCGTGAATTACCTGGCCGTGCGCCAACACGTCGGGCCGCCCGCCGTCTCTTGCTTGCTGTAGACCATCTTCCTCTGCCTCTCGTCGGTGGCCCCTAGGGTCCCGGACGGGAGGTCCGGGGGGCGGGCCGTTCACGGTCCGCGCGGTGCGGCAACATCTGCCCCGCCGTCGCGTCCGTAAATCACGTCGTCATGATGACCCAGCGGTTCAGCCCGCCGCGACCACATTTCCAGCGCCCCCGTTGTTGCTGGTCAGGTACCCCGCTCAGGCCGCCCCGAACAGCTCGAGCAGCTCCGTCTTGGCAAACATCCGAGCGGTGTCCACCGCCGACGGCGTGCCCGCGGCCGGATCCGCGCCCCCGTCGAGCAGCGCCCTGATCACCGCGTCCTCGCCCTTGAAGACGGCGCCGGCGAGCGGCGTCTGCCCCCGGTCGTTGGCACGGTTGGCGTCACCGCCCCGCTCCAGGAGAGCCCGGACCGCGTCCGCATGGCCGTGATAGGCGGCGAGCATCACGAGCGAGTCGCCGCTGTCGTTGGTGAGGTTGGCCGGAACGCCTGCGTCCACGTACGCGGCCAGGGCCGCGGTGTCGCCCTGGCGCGCCAGATCGAAGATCTTGGTCGCCAGCTCCACGACTTCCGGGTCGGGGGCTTCGCTCATGGACCAGACCGCCTTTCGACTGCGGGGTGACTCGGGGGTCGTACGGCGCCCAGTGCGGCCGTACGAGTGAATCGTCAGGGTACTGCCCGTCCGGGTACATGACGGAGCGTGCCCGCGGCAAAGATCACGAAGGAACCCGGACGCACTTCGGACCTGCGCTCAGGCGGCCCAGCAGACCTCCGCCATTCGAGGGAATTTCTCGCAAATTCCCCCATTTGCACCTTTTATCGTATGGATACATGCTGTGAACCTGGAACAACTCATGGTGACTGTCCCCACCAACCAGGAGAACCCTCATGATCCTGTCCATCTCCGGCGTAGTGCTGCTCGGAATCATCGTCTTCCTGTTCTTCCGCAAGGACGGCCTCAAGGCGTCCCACGCGGTGGTCTGCGCGCTCTTCGGCTTCTTCATGGCGGGCACCGCAATCGCCCCGAGCATCAAGGCGGGCAGCGCGAGCCTGGCGAGCCTCCTCGGCGGGATCAAGTTCTGACGTCCCCTGGCTCCCTGCCCCCGGTAGCAACTTCGTTCGCACCATCTGGAGACTGACGTGGCCCGGCGCCCCCTCCCCCGCATCCTGAGCAACGGCACCGCCTCGATCGCCCGGAGCCGGGAGTTCGCACGGTCGGCCGCCGACAGCGCCACCGATGTCCTCCACCCGCTGATCACGATCACTCGTGGACTGCGCCGACTGGCAGTGGCCGGGCGGCGCAAGTGGGCCGACACCCCCAAGGACCGGCGCGGACCGCTGCTGTTCCTCGTGGCCTCCGTCGTCCTGGTCGTGGCCCTCATTCCGTACGGCCCGCTGCTCGCCGCCATCTGCCTGATGGCGGCCGCCGCGTGGACCGGCAGGGAACGCACGGCTCCGGCCCCCACCGGTCCCGACGAGGCGCAGACACTGCGGCTGCAGTCCCTCTACGAAGCGCTCGTGCCGTACTTCTCCGTTCCCGAGGATCCGGCGCCGCTCTTCGCGCACGGCGGCGAGTGGGACAAGGTCTTCACGTCGTACGAGTTCGACGACGACGGACGGGTCTCCCATCTGGTGGTGCGCTACCCCGCGTACTTCACCGACGGCGAGGCCGACTCACGCGCACGGATCGAGCAGCTGCTGCACGCCAAGTCGGGCCGTGGCCGCGAGTACCACTTCGAGTGGGACGAGGAGGGCAACCAGCTCACGGTGAACGTGCTGCCCCCGTTGCCCACCGACATCGCCGCCCAGCGGTTCGTCACGTCCCCCGGAGAGACCGTCCTCGGCTTCACCGACCCCACCGGCGTCCAGCGCACCCTCCCCGTGACGGACGGCGACGAGCAGCGCGACGTGCCCCCCGTCGTCTGGCGCACGGGACCCCGCTCCACCGAGCCGCACCTCCTGGTGGTCGGCGAGCCCGGCAGCGGCACCACGACCCTGCTGCGCTCCGTCGCCCTGCAGGCCCTGCTCCACGGCGACGTCCTGATCGTCGAGGGCAGCGGCATCGGCGACTACGCCTGCCTGACCGGGCGCGACGGCGTCCTGGCCATCGAGTGCGGACTCGCCGGAGCCCTGGCGAGCCTGGAGTGGGCGGCGCACGAGACGGAGCGGCGCCTGATCTCCGCCAACCGCGCCCGGCAGGCGGGCCACCCCGCACCGGAGGACACCAAGCGCCCCCTGTGGATCGTCATGGACCGCCCCAGCGTGCTCGGTCACCTGGCGGCGGCCGACGGGCGCAAGGACCCGCAGTCGCTGCTCCAAGTGCCGCTGCGGCACGGCAGGGCGGCCAATGTCACGGTCGTCGTGGCCGACCAGTTCGACAGCCTGGACGCCCTGAGCGACCCCGTGCGCCAGCACACCCGCGCGCGCGTGGTCCTCGGCCCCGCCACGCTCGACCAGGTGGAGGACATCCTCGGGGTGCCGCCCCGCACGACGCCCACGTCCGACGTCCCGCCCGGCCGCGGGTACGCACGGCTCGGCACGGGTCCGGTGCACCGGCTCCAGGTGCCCGCGACGCCCGATCCGTACGACGACGCGACGAGCGAGGCGCACCGGCAGGCGGTGATGGAGCTGCTGCCCGCGCGAAGCACCCCTGCCGACACAAACACCGACACCGGCACGGTCACCAGCGGCGCCGAGGCAGAGGCCGACGCCCCTGCGACGGAACCCGGCGCCACGCCGGAGCCCGTGCCCGCCGAGGGCTGAGGCTGACAACTCAGAACTGAGGCCTGAGAGCTGAGGGCCGCCCCTCAGGCCACGAAGGCCCGCGGCGCCTCCACGCCCCCGCCCGCCCCTGTCTCCACCAGGCGCGCGGCCGCCGCCAGGCGCACCGCGGCCTCCTCCGCCACCGCGCCTCCCACGGTGAACGGCAGCCGCACATACCCCTCGAAGGCTCCGTCCACGCCGAAGCGCGGCCCCGACGGGACCCTGACCCCCACCCGCTCGCCCACCTCGGCGAGCCGGGAGCCGGAGAGGCCGCCCGCGCGCGCCCACAGGGTGAGCCCGCCCGCCGGTACCGCGAACTCCCATTCGGGCAGCTCGCGGCGGACGGCGGCGACCAGCGCGTCGCGGTTCTCGCGGGCCTGGGCCCTGCGCACCTGCACGGCCGACTCCCAGCCGCCGGTGCTCAGCAGCCAGTTCACCGCCAGCTGTTCCAGGACGGGGGTGCCCATGTCGGCGTACGCACGCGCCGAGACCAGGCTCCGGATCACGTCGGGAGCGGCCCGCACCCAGCCGATGCGCATGCCCGCCCAGAAGGCCTTGCTGGCCGAGCCGACGGTGATGACGGTCGAGCCCGCCGGGTCGAAGCCGCAGACGGGGCGCGGCATCGTCAGGTCGTCGTCGAGCTGAAGTTCGATCATGGTCTCGTCGACGACGAGGACCGTTCCCGCGGAGCGCGCCGCGTCGACGAGCTTGCGCCGCTGGTCCTCGTCGGCGAGCGCGCCCGTGGGGTTGTGGAAGTCCGCGACCACGTAGGCAAGGCGGGGCGCGGCGTCGCGCAGCACCTGCCGCCAGCGGTCCATGTCCCAGCCTTCGAGCCCATCGGACATGGCGACGGGGACCAGACGGGCGCCCGTCTCCCGCATGAGCTGAAGGATGTTGGCGTACGACGGGGACTCGACGGCGATGCGCTCGCCGCGCGGCGCGAACAGATGGCAGATCGCGTCGATGGCGCCCATCGCCCCGGTCGTGACCATGATCTGTTCGGGCATCGTCGGGATGCCGCGCGCGGTGTAGCGCTCGGCGAGCATCTGGCGCAGCGCGGGCAGACCGGCAGGGAAGTCGCCGTGCGTGTGCGCGTACGGAGGCAGTTCCTCCAGGGCGCCCTGCACGGCGCGGGTGAGCCAGGGCTCCGGCGCGGGCAGTGCCGCGCAGCCCAGGTCGATCATGGAGCCGAGCGCCTCGGGCGGGAGGGGTTCGAGCCCGCGTGCGGGGAGGGGGTTGCCGGCCGGGACGGCGGTCCAACTGCCCGCTCCCCTGCGGGACTCCAGGAAGCCTTCGGCGCGCAGCGCCTCGTACGCGGCGGCGACCGTGGTGCGGCTGACGGAGAGGGACACGGCAAGCTCGCGCTCGGCGGGCAGCCGCGCGGCGACCGGGACGCGGCCTTCGAGGACGAGCATGCGGATGCCGTCGGCGAGGGCGCGGTAGGCGGGCGGACGTCGCGTGCCGGGGCCCGCGGGGCGCGTCTGCTGAGAGGTGAGCAGCCGGGCGAGCTGTGTGGCGCCCACTGCCGAAGTCCACTGAGCCATGATTCCCAGTCCACCTTCCTGGAATTGGCCATGGTTGGCATCCCTTTACGAGCCACAGAGTGTCATGCGTCAGGCCACTACCACCAGCAGGGGGCTCTCTTGTCCACGTCGAAGCCACCGCGGCACCTCACGCGACGACTCATCCAGCTGTACGTCGGTCTGGCGCTGTACGGCGCGAGTTCCGCGCTCCTGGTGGTGGCCGGCCTCGGCCTCGAACCGTGGAACGTCCTGCATCAGGGCCTCTCCGAGCTGACCGGCATGTCCATCGGCGTCGTCTCGATCTTCATCGGCGCCGCGGTGCTGCTCCTGTGGATCCCGCTGCGACAGCGCCCCGGCCTGGGCACGGTCTCCAACGTCTTCGTCGTCGGCCTGGCGATGGACGGCACCCTCGCCCTGGTGCGGGACGCGCACACGCTCGCCGCCCGCGTCCCGCTCCTCGTGGCGGGGATCGTCCTGAACGGCGTGGCGACCGGGCTCTACATCGCGGCGAAGTTCGGGCCAGGGCCGCGGGACGGCCTGATGACGGGCCTGCACCAGCGCACCGGACGCTCCATCCGGCTGATGCGGACGCTGGTCGAGGTGGCGGTGGTCGCCACCGGCTTCGCGTTCGGCGGCACGGTGGGCATCGGAACGGTCGTGTACGCGCTGGCGATCGGTCCGCTGGCCCAGTTCTTCCTGCGCTTCTTCGCCGTCCCCGCTCCATCCCAGGGAGGCACAGTGGCTGCCGGCGGTCAACCGGAGCAGGCGATACTGCAGCGGTGACCACGCGCGTACGCCATCCCTATCTCGACCATCCCGGCCCGCTCGCCCTCGCCCACCGCGGCGGGGCGGCGGACGGCCTGGAGAACACCGCCGCCGCGTTCGGGCGCGCGGTCGACCTGGGGTACCGCTACATCGAGACGGATGTGCACGCCACATCGGACGGCCGCCTCGTGGCCTTCCACGACGCGACGCTCGACCGGGTGACGGACGCGGCCGGGCTGATCGCCGACCTCCCGTGGAACGAGGTGCGCCACGCGCGCGTGGCGGGCAGCGAGCCGGTGCCCCTCTTCGAAGAGCTCCTGGAGTCCTTCCCCGACGTCCGCTGGAACGTGGACGTGAAGGCCGAGCCCGCCCTGCTCCCGCTCCTGGATCTGCTGCGCGGCACGGGCGCCTGGGACCGCGTGTGCGTCGGCTCCTTCTCCGAGGCCCGCGTGGCCCGGGCCCAACGGCTCGCCGGTCCCCGCCTCGCCACCTCGTTCGGTACGCGGGGCGTGGCGGCCCTGCGGCTGAGCTCCTTCGGCGTCCCCGCCGCCGTGCGCCGCTCCGCGGTCTGCGCGCAGGTGCCCGAGATGCACGCCGGTATACGGGTGGTGGACCACCGCTTCGTACGCGCGGCCCACGCGCGGGGGCTGCAGGTGCACGTCTGGACGGTCAATGACGCGGAACGTATGGCCGCTCTCCTCGACCTCGGTGTAGATGGCATCATCTCTGATCACATCGAGACGCTGCGCGACGTGCTGAAGGACCGGGGAGCCTGGGCCTGACCGCCTCGAGGGCGGCAGCGGACCACGGGGACCAGCAAGGGGGCACGGGTGGGCACCGACACCGTGCGGGCAACGCCACCGACCGACGAGAGCGCCGCCGGGCGACGGCGCGAGCAGCGCGGCTGGTATTTCTACGACTGGGCGTGCTCGGTCTACTCGACCAGCGTCCTGACCGTCTTCCTCGGCCCGTATCTGACGGAGATCGCCAAGTCGGCGGCGGACGGCGACGGATACGTCCACCCGCTCGGCATCCCGGTCAGCGCCGGATCCTTCTTCGCGTACGCGGTGTCGGCATCGGTGATCGTGTCGGTCCTGGTCATGCCGCTCGCGGGCGCCGCCGCCGACCGCACGGGCCGCAAGAAGCCGCTGCTCGCGGTGGCCGCCTACCTGGGGGCCGCGGCGACGGCGGGCATGTTCTTCCTGGAGGGCGATCGCTATCTCCTCGGCGGCTTCCTGCTGATCGTCGCCAACGCCTCCCTCGCCGTCTCGATGGTGCTCTACAACGCCTATCTGCCGCAGATCGCCCCACCGGAGGAGCGCGACGCGGTCTCCTCGCGCGGCTGGGCGTTCGGTTACGCGGCGGGCGCGCTCGTCCTGGTGGCGAATCTGGTCCTGTTCCTGGCCCATGACACCTTCGGTGTCTCGGAGTCGACGGCCGTGCGCATCTGCCTGGCGTCGGCCGGCGTGTGGTGGGGCGCCTTCACGCTCGTGCCGCTGAGGCGGCTGCGTGACCGCAAGGCGCCGCCTTCGGAGGCGTCGGCACGCGGCTGGCGCCAGCTGGCGTCGACCGTGCGCGACATGCGCCGCCATCCGCACACCCTGTCCTTCCTGCTCGCCTACCTCGTCTACAACGACGGCGTACAGACGGTGATCTCCCAGGCGTCCGTCTACGGCTCCGAGGAGCTCGGTCTCGGCCAGTCCACGCTGATCGTGGCGGTCCTGCTCGTGCAGCTGCTCGCGGTGGCGGGGGCACTCGCCATGGGCCGCCTCGCGCGGACGTACGGCGCCAAGCGCACCATCCTCGGCTCGCTCGTCGCGTGGACGGTGACGATCGGGGCCGGGTTCTTCCTGCCCACGGGCGCGCCGGTGTGGTTCTTCGTGCTCGCGGCGGGGATCGGCCTGGTCCTCGGGGGCTCGCAGGCGCTGTCGCGGTCGCTGTTCTCGCATCTGGTGCCCGCGGGCAAGGAGGCCGAGTACTTCTCCGCGTACGAGATCAGCGACCGCGGCATGGCCTGGCTCGGGCCACTGATCTTCGGCCTGACGTACCAGCTCACGGGGAGCTACCGGGACGCGATCGTCTCACTGGTGGCCTTCTTCGTGATCGGTTTCGTGCTGCTCGCGCGGGTACCCGTGCGGCGCGCGATCCGCGACGCGGGAAATCCCGTACCCGACAGGATTTAGCAACTGAAGCCAAAGGGCGGTAGTGTACGCGTTTGGCTTACCAGGCGGACCGTTACTGCGCGCTGAAGATTCAGAAACGCAGGGTGACATCCTCTGTCAGATGTGACATACCGGGCGCTGGTGGGTACAACAAGGGGCGGCATACGACGGCGACGCATGACCCTTAACGGGAATCTTTACCGCCGACCGGACGTTGACCGGATGACGACGACAGCGACACCTGTCCTGTGGGCGACAAGCCCGGGAGGCACGATTCATGAGTGAGCGAGCTCTTCGCGGCACGCGCCTCGTGGTGACCAGCTACGAGACCGACCGCGGCATCGACTTGGCTCCGCGCCAGGCCGTGGAGTACGCATGCCAGAACGGACATCGATTTGAGATGCCGTTCTCGGTAGAGGCAGAAATCCCGCCGGAGTGGGAGTGCAAGGTCTGCGGGGTCCAGGCACTCCTTGTAGACGGCGACGGACCTGAGGAGAAGAAGGGGAAGCCTGCGCGTACGCACTGGGACATGCTCATGGAGCGCCGTACTCGAGAAGAACTCGAGGAGGTCCTGGAGGAGCGCCTTGCGGTTCTCCGTTCAGGAGCCATGAACATCGCGGTGCATCCGCGGGACAGCCGCAAGTCCGCCTGACGGCGAACTGAAGAACACCGCACAACACCGCACACGAAGGCCGGGGCCACTGCTGAGCAGTGGCCCCGGCCTTCGTGCTGCATCAAGCCTGTACCGGCCCGCGCGGGCGGCGAGCCCCTCAGCGGGGCGGCAGCTGCGGGTCGTCCGGGCGCGGACCGCGGTCCGGCCGCTCGTCGTCCTTGATGACCTCGCCCTGGACGACCTTGCCGTCCGGGCGGTGCATGCGCGCCTGCTGGAAGGCATCGCCGAGGCCGCCCTGCGTGGCGGACTCGCGGACCTTGCGCTCGAAGGTCTTCTCCGCCTTGCGGCTGACGGCCTTCTGGACGGGCGGCACCAGCAGGAGCAGCCCCAGAGCATCGGAGATCAGCCCCGGCAGGATGATCAGCAGGCCGCCCAGCATCGTCAGGGCGTTGCCACCGCCCCGCTCCGAGGGGTGCGGCGTCAGACCGCCCTGCTGCTGCCGTTGCACCGCCTCGCTCAGCTCGCGGAAGGCCCGGCGCCCGGCGTGCTTGATGACCATGCCGCCGAGCACGACACCGGCCACGAGCAGCAGGAACACCGTGAGCCCGCTCGCGGCGCCCGCCACGACGGTGAGCAGCCAGATCTCCAGGACCAGCCACGCGGCGATGCCGAGCGGCAGGAACCTCAGGACGCGGGAGCGCGGGGGCCGGGCGGGTCGGGTGGGCGGTACGCCAGTCGTCATGGCTCCAGTGTGCCTGGACCCGGCTCAGACCGGCATAAGGGGGATGATCGACAAGGGACGGCGCTGGAGCGGTGATCAGGTGGTCTTGAGGTCCTCGGGGGGCTCAGGAGACGCCTCAGGAGCTGCCTCAGCTGCCTCGGAACCCTTGACCGGTTCGGGAGCGGCCTCGGAACCCTTGACCGGCTCAGGAGCCGCCTCGGAGCCCTTGATCGGCTTGGGCGAGCCCTCGGGACCCTTGGCGAGTCCTGCAGACACCTCGGGGTCCTTGGTGAGTTCCGGAGCCGCCTCCGGGCCCTTGCGGCCCAGTGCGCGGCCCACGCGGCCGAACCGCTCCCCCACACCCCACGCCGTGACCCGCCACAGCGCCTCGGCGACGATGTCCTGGCTCATCTTGCTGTCGCCGAGCTCCCGCTCGATGAACGTGATCGGCACCTCGACGACGTGATAGCCCGCCTTGATCGCGCGGCGCGCCAGGTCGACCTGGAAGCAGTAGCCCTGCGAGGCGACCTCGCTGAGGCCGATGCCCTCCAGCGTCTCGCGGCGGAAGGCGCGGTAGCCGCCCGTCACGTCGCGGATCGGCACGTCGAGCATCAGCCGGGAGTACGTGCTGCCGCCGCGGGAGATGTACTGGCGGTACTTGGGCCAGTTGACGATCCGTCCGCCCGGCACCCAGCGCGAGCCGAGGACGAGGTCGGCGCCCTTGAGCGCGGTGAGCAGCCGGGGCAGCTCCTCGGGCTGGTGGGAACCGTCGGCGTCCATCTCGACGACCACTCCGTAGCCGTGGTCGAGGCCCCACTGGAAGCCCGCGAGATAGGCGGCCCCGAGGCCTTCCTTGCCCTTGCGGTGCAGGACGTGGACGTTGTCGTCGTCGACCGCGAGCTCGTCGGCGATCTTGCCGGTGCCGTCGGGGCTGTTGTCGTCGGCGACGAGGATGTGCGCCTCGGGCACGGCGACCCGGACACGGCCGACGATGGACTGGATGTTCTCCGCCTCGTTGTAGGTCGGAATGATCACCAAGGCCATGCCGAGCGGGCCGAACTGCCTCCCCTGGCCTCCGGTTTCGGAGACCTCACCGCCGTCGTTCACTACTGCCCCTTCGTTCGTACGCAGAGGACCACCATAGTGGCCGCCTGCGTCACTGCCACGGCGGCACGGGCTGTCGAGGGGAGTACTGCGGATCGGGGCCCGGCACCCTTCGGGCCGACCTGGGGCCCGCTGGCTGCGGGTCGACCGAGAGCCGTTGTCTACTGAGCGTCCGGGCCCCACCCGGGTCACACCTGCCGGCCCGGTGGAACGTTCCCTCGCGTCCGCGACGCGGGCGCTGGACCTGGCTCCCAGTGGTGGTGCGCCGGTGCGGCACACCACCCATGGCCCAGCGGCGTTCGACGGCTGCGTGGAGGTTCTCCGGTCGGACGTCCTTTGGTGGACCCGGCCGAACCTACCGGCCGACGGCCGCGTTCTGTCAATAGCCGTTTGACCTGGGCCGATTCCAAAGACAGCCAGGTCAGTGCCGAGGATACGCAGGTCGTGCGACGCGACAACGGACCGCGATCGGCGGTACGCACCGCCGGGACATCACTCGTCCGGCCGTACGAAGACCGGCTGTCCGAAGACCACCGTGCGCAGGCAGACGGGGAGTTCGGCGCCCGGGGTCAGGTCGGGGAGGCCTGGCGTGCCGGAGCGCGGATCGGTCGACCAGCGCGCGACCCGGTCGTCCGGGGCCTGGACCACCAGATCCGCGGCCCGCCAGACGGCGTAGTCGGCGGGCGCTCCCGGCACCAGGATGCCCGCGTCGTCCCGGCCGATCGCCCGCCAGCCGCCCCGGGTATGGGCGGTGAACGCGGCGCGCACCGACACCCGGTGCTCGAGGGTCTGATGGAACGCGGCGGCCCGGACGGTGCCCCAGGGATCGAGCGGGGTGACCGGGCTGTCGGAGCCGAAGGCCAGCGGGACGCCGGTGCGCAGGAGGGCCGCGTACGGGTTGAGGGTGCGGGCCCGTTCGGCGCCGAGGCGCTGGACGTACATGCCGTCGTCGCCGCCCCACAGGGCGTCGAAGGCGGGCTGCACGGAGGCGGTGAGGCCGAGTTCGGCGAAGGCGGCGATGGTCTCCGGGGTGAGCATCTCGGCGTGCTCGACGCGGTGCCTTGCGGCGCGGACGCGGGCCAGGCCGACCTTCTCGGAGGCGGCGCGGATGCCCTCGACGACCGAGGTCACGGCGGCGTCGCCGATGGCGTGGAAACCCGCCTGGACCCCTGCCTCGGTGCAGGCGACGACGTGCGCGGCGACGGCGGCCGCGTCCAGATAGGCGTTGCCGGTGTGGCCGGAGTCGGCGTACGGCTCGTGCAGGCAGGCGGTGTGCGAGCCGAGGGCGCCGTCGACGAAGAGGTCCCCCGCGGCGCCGATGGCACCCAGTTCCTTTGCACGGGCGACGCCTTCCTCGCCCTGCTGCGCCCAGTAGCCGACGACACGAGGACCGGCTTCCTCGGCGGCCAGGCGCAGCAGACCCGTGAAGTCGTCCTCGCCGGAGATCCCGGGGCCCGCGCACTCGTGCACGGAGCCGATGCCGAGGGACGCGGCATGCCGCAGCGCCGCGCGCTGGGCCTCGGTGCGCTGCTGCGGGGTGAGGGCGCCGAGGGCGGC
>NZ_BAAAUG010000036.1:0-32732 GCF_039533825.1 Streptomyces rectiviolaceus | reverse complement strand
TGGCGGGCAGGGCGGTGGTGACGACGGCCGAGTGGACGTCGATGCGGGAGAGGTAGAGGGGACGGCCGCCGGCCGCCTCGTCGAGTTCCGCGCGCGTGGGCGGACGGCCGCCTGTCCAGCGGGCGGCGTCCCAGCCGTGGCCGAGGAGGACGCGGTCGTGCGGCCGGGCGGCGGCGTGTGCGCGTACGAGAGCCAGTGCGTCGTCGAGGGAGCGGGTGCCCGTGAGGTCGAGTCCCGTCAGGGCGAGTCCGGTCGACGTGGTGTGCACATGCGCATCGGTGAACGCCGGGGTGACGAGCGCCCCTTCGAGGTCGACGACCTCGTCCACGCCGTCGGCGAACGCGTCGGCAGCTCCCTCGGATCCCACCCAGGCGACGTGCCCGCGTTCGACGACCATGGCCGTGGCGAACGGATCTGCGGGGCTGTGGACGTCTCCGCCGCGCAGCAGCACGGTGCGGTGGCCCTGAGGGGGGCTCTGGGGGGCGGTGCTCTCAATCATGGGACCAGTCTGGCCCCTGCCGGTGCGCACCCGCGCAGGGGGCGTCCCTGGCCGTCTCAAACCTGCGGGGGCCTGGCCTCGTACGGAGTGGAGAGCACGACCGTCGTCCGCGTGGAGACGCCGGCGAGCGCGCGCAGGCGGCTCAGCAGGTGTTCGAGCTCCAGTGGGGTCGCGACGCGCACCTTGAGGATGTAGTTCTCGTCGCCCGCCACGCTGTGGCAGGCCTCGATCTCCGGGACGCCCGCGAGGCGTTCGGCGATGTCGTCGGGCGCGCTGGGGTCGAACGGCTTCACCGAGATGAACGCCGTGAGCGGCAGCCCGACCGCCTCCGGGTCCACGACCGCGCCATAGCCGCGGATGACGCCGCGCTGCTCCAGGCGGCGCACACGCTGATGCACGGCCGATGTGGACAGGCCCGTGGCCTTGCCCAGGTCGGTGTAGCTCATCCGCCCGTCCTTGACGAGCAGCTGCACGATCTGTCGGTCCAGCTCCTCCATGCGCTGAACCTACAGGGCTCTTGATCCCTTCGGATACCTGTAGGCACGGCGGTGGCATCTTCTCGGGGCATGTGACGAACGCCACATACCTGTGACCGTGTCCAAAGGGATGCCACGATTACCTCTACGACGGGACGGGAAGTGCTTGCTGTGGCCGAGGCCGCAGCGCCTTCTCGGCCCACCCAAGGGGGAGAGTCCCATGCAGAACTTGAAGCGCCCCGGTCGCCCTGCCCGCAGCAAGCAGCAGCGCTCCGACGAATCCGCGTCCGCACCCGTATCGGAGGGAGTCGAACCGGCTGACACCGAGTTCGACGCGTACGACACCTTCGAGATGTACCGAGTGACGTGCCCCGACTGCGCGCAGCCGATCGCGCTCCTGGCGGACGAGGACGTCCTGCCCGAGCACGCGCTGTGCGCCACTCGGTGGAACCCGTTCGGGCTCACGGTGTGCGCGGGCACGGGCCGCGCCGCGGCCGACGCGGAGCCCGCCGACGAGACGATGGAGGCTCAGGAGCAGGACACCGCCCTGCTCCTGACGCTCCCTCAGGGTCTCGACTGGCGGACCCAGCCCTTCTCGCACGTCGCCGGACAGGGCTCGCGCCCGCGCCGCGTACCGGAGCAGGACGGACGCTCCGCGGCCTGACGCCTACCAGTAGCTGTCCTGCACCATGGCCGCCAGGCTGGCGTGGTGCAGGATCAGCATGTCCGGGTCCTCGGGGACCGCGGCCTCGCCGAAGTGCACCTGACGGTAGGCGACGCGCAGCATGACGATGGCGTGCCGCAGCGCCGCGTACAGCGTGTGGAAGTCCATGGACCGCGGTGTGTGGCCGGTGAGTTGGGCGTAGCGCTCCTCGATGCGGTCGCGGCGCAGGAAGCCGGGCAGGCCCTCCTGGCCGAAGCTCACCGTCAGGTCCTGGAAGAAGCGGTGCAGGTAGATCATCCAGCCGAGGTCGACCTCGCGGGGTGCGAGCGCCGCCATCTCCCAGTCCAGTACGGCGGCCGGGTCGAAGCCGTCGTAGATGACGTTCCCGATGCGCGCGTCACCCCAGTTGAGGACGGTCTCGCCCTCGTCGCCGGGCCACCACTCCTCCAGCCGGTCGAAGGCGCTCTCGATGAGCGGCGAGCGGGGCAGGCCGTCCACCACCCAGTGGTAGTAGGCGCGTTGGGCGTCGACGTGGCGTCGCAGCGGGCTGCCTTCGCCGGGCAGGGCCAGGAACTCGGCCTCCGTGACGGGCACTTGGTCGTGGAGGTGGGCGATCAGGCGGATCGATGCCTCTTCCAGGTGCGCGCGTTCGGCGTCGCTCGCGGCGTGGAGCCAATTCCCCTCGTACGTATAGGGCATGACGTCCGGCGGCACGCGTCCCTCCACCCGCTCCATGACGAAGAAGGGCGCCCCCAGCGGCACCGGATCCTCCTCCAGCCACAGCACGCGCGGCACGGGCAGGTCGGTGTGTTCGGCGACGAGCCGCATCGTGCGGTGCTGGCGCGGCAGGTCGTAGACCGGGAAGATCGTGTACGCGGACGGGTCCGCCGCCACGCGCAACGCGCAGGCCTGCAGCGGCGGTTGAGGGTGCTCGATGTCGAACAGGAGGGTCTCGCTCGACATGCCGTTGGACTCGGGGACCCGCACGCCGGTGGCCTTGGCGCCGGGCAGGCGCGCGGCGAGCCAGGCCGTGAGCCTGCGCGCGAGCTCCTCCGGGTCGCGGGTGGAGGTGCGGGGACGCGGTGCTGTCGCCATCGCGGAGCTCCTCTCAAGGGGCTGCGGGCCTCAGGGGGCCACGGAGTCGAAGCCGGTGAAGCCGCTCGGGTCGTGGCGGCCGAAGCTGCCGTGCTCGAAAATGCCGTACCCCGTCTGCCCGTTGAGGGTGAAGCGGGCGGCGTGGTCGATGACTCCGTACGCGGCCCTGGGGTGCGCCGCCGGATCCGACAGGTCGTAATCGCGGCGGTCGGTCCAGCCGCGGCCCTGCCAGGTGCCGTGCTGCCAGTCGTCCGCGGGCGGATAGCCGGCGCCCACGGCCAGCGGCAGCGAGGCGAGGACCTCGACGCCGAGCTCCAGGGGTTTACGGCCTTCGGGGTCGGTGAGGTGGATGACGGCGCGCTCGGGGTGCCGGGTGCCGGAGCGGTAGGTGATGTCGGTCTGGGGCCAGCCGAGTTGGCGGTCACGCACCCCGGGCCGTACGAGCGTGGCCTCGTTGAGGGTGCGGTAACCGTCCGCGTCCTCCTGGGCGATGACCATCAGGAAGCGGTCATCGAAGCGCACCGGGCTCCAGATCCAGTGGAAGCCCTCGGTGCCGAACTCCTCCTCCAGGCGTCCGCGTTCCTCGCCGGGTATCGGCCGCACACCCCAGCTGCGGTCGCGGGTCGCGGTCCACTCCCCCGCCGTCACCGGTATCTCATCGCCGCCGACGCGGATCACCCCTGCGCAGCCGCCCGCCTGGACGAAGCGGCGCCCTTCGAGGGAGAGCCGGTCGCCGCGCCGCTGGATGTGGTGCGGCTCCCAGAGGGCGGGGAAGGAGGCGGTCCATGTGATGTCGTACGAGAGGGAGTCGGGGTCGTCGGGATCGGCGGCGCACGTCAGGCGCAGCCGTCGCAGCGGTTCCTCGACGGTGATGGTCAAGGGGCCGACGGAGAGGTTCATCCGGTCGTCGCCGAGCGCGTCCGACGCGCGTACGGCGTGGAGCGTATCTCCTCTGCGCAGAGTGGCGTACGCGTCGATCACACCGACGTTCGGGTAGACGCCGAGCCCGAGGATGAGGAGCGCGCGCCCCTCATGGTCGAAGAGGTGGAAGATGCAGCGGTCGTAGGCGTTGCGGTCGCCCGTCGCGACCTGCTTCATGGACAGCGGCACCTGATGGATCGGGTACTCGTCGAGCGGGACGGGACGGTCGTCTGCCACGGCAAACCTCCCTGGGCGCACGGAAGTTGGCGGGCGCGGGTCGGATCCCGGGCCCCCGGCGCGGAGTTGACGGTACGTCAGAGCGCGTGACGGAGCCAGACACGTGTCAGCCCGCGTTCGCGGAGCGATGGGTCCGCGCGGATCGCGCGAATGTGCGGCGGCGAGGGGCGCGCCGCTCGCTGCCGCACGGGTGGGTCGCGAACTGACGCTCGAATCCGACGGGCGGTGACCTGTCCCCCGCGGGGCGCGTTGGCCCGGTATGACCACCCCCACGCCGACGCCCACCGCGCACCCGCCGACCGGGCGCCGCAGGCGCACCCTCCTGACGGCTCCCCCGCCCTCCGCAGAATCGGTTCCCCAGCGTCCTCAACCCTCGCAGCACCCTCAGCAGCCGCCGCAGCCCCAGCCGCCGCACCTGCAGGATCCACCGATCTACCGCGCCCTCATCCGGAACTGGGCCGAGCGGGGCAAGACCCTGCCGGGGCGTCACGACCCGGAGTGGGTGCGGCTCGCGGCGCCTCCGGTCAGGCTCGGCCAGTTCAGCGCGATTCGGGACCCGCGAGGTGACGGGCGATGACCATCCGCTGGATCTGATTGGTGCCCTCGACGATCTGCAGCACCTTGGCCTCACGCATGAAGCGCTCCACGGGGAAGTCCGCGGTGTAGCCATAGCCGCCGAGCACCTGCACGGCGTCCGTCGTGACCTTCATCGCGGCGTCCGTGCACATGAGCTTGGCCATGGCCGCCTGCTTCGAGAACGGCCTGCCCCCGTCGCGCAGCCGTGCCGCGGCCAGATAGAGCGCCCGGCCCGCCTCGATCTGCGTCGCCATGTCCGCGAGCATGAACCGAAGGCCCTGGAAGTCCGCGATCGGCCGCCCGAACTGCTGCCTCTCGGTGGCGTATCGGAGCGCCTCGTCCAGTGCCGCCTGGGCCACACCGATCGCGCAGGCCGCGATGCCGAGCCGCCCCGAGTCCAGCGCGGAGAGCGCGATCGCGAAGCCCTGGCCCTCCTCGCCGATGCGGCGGGCGTCGCCGACCCGCACCCCGTCGAAGTGGATCTGGGCCGTGGGCGAGCCCTTCATGCCCATCTTCTTCTCGGGCAGCGCCGCCTCCAGGCCCTCGGCGTCGCCCGGCACCAGGAACGCGGAGATGCCACGGGCGCCTTCGCCGCCGGTGCGGGCGAGGACGGTGTAGAAGTCGGCGACTCCGCCGTGCGTGATCCACGCCTTCGTCCCGCTGATCACCCAGTCGTCGCCGTCCCGCACGGCCTTCGTGCGCAGGGACGCGGCGTCCGAGCCGGACGCCGGCTCGGAGAGGCAGTACGCCCCGAGCAGTCCGCCGCCGAGCATCGCGGGCAGGTGCTCGGCCTGCTGCTCCTTGGTGCCGTAGCCCGCGAGCGCGTGGCAGGACAGGGAGTGGACGCTGACGCCGAGGCCGACGGTGAGCCGGGCGGCGGCGAGCTCTTCCAGGACCTGGAGATAGACCTCGTACGGCTGGTCGCCGCCGCCGAATTCGGAGGCGTACGGAAGGCCGAGCAGTCCGGACTCGGACAGGAGGGTGAAGACCTCGCGCGGGAAGTGCCCGGCGTCCTCCTCATCGGCCGCGCGGGGAGCTATCTCCCGCTGGACGAGTTCACGGACGAGCGAGAACAGATCCCGCGCCTCGTCCGTGGGCAGCTGACGGTCCACGGACTGCTGCAAGGTTCGCTCAGGCATGGCGATCGCATCCTCCCTTTCGGCACTGCGGCGGACCCGCGGGGTAGTGCGGCGCCACCGTGTCTCACGGCCCCGGCCGGTGGCGCCCTTCCGGGTCGCGGAAGGTGCTGTGACCAGCGGCTGTGGCGCGTTGAGTATGCCCGATCAGCGGCGGCCAGTCACTAGTTAACGACCGCTTACTCAAAAGATAACCGACGACCGCAAGAGGGGCTCAGAATTGGTCCGAACCATTGACCCCACTGGTCTAGTCCTCCTAGAGTCCAGCCGAGCGCTTTTCCGCGTTCATGCCAATTCAACGTTCACTGACGTGAGCTGGCACCCGCAGGTCAACAGCACCATGTCCCCCCATGCGCCCTCTCCCCCCACGAGGAGAAACGATGCTCAGACCGCACCTCCCCCGCGCCCCCTTCCGGGCGCTCATCGCCACCGCGTGTTGTGCCGTGCTCGGCGGAGGTCTGCTCGCCGGCGCGGGCACCGCCACCGCCGGTCCTGACGCCGGGTCCGGCAAGGCCGCGAACGCCAAGGCCGCAGCTGGTTCCAAGGTCGTCGGGTACTTCACCGAGTGGGGTGTCTACGACCGGAACTACCACGTCAAGAACATCGAGACGTCCGGCTCGGCCGACAAGCTCACGCACATCAACTACGCCTTCGGCAACGTCCAGGGCGGCAAGTGCACGACGGGCGACGCCTACGCGGCGACCGACAAGGCGTACACCGCCGACCAGGCCGTCGACGGCAAGGCCGACACCTGGGACCAGGAGCTGCGCGGCAACTTCAACCAGCTGCGCAAGCTCAAGAAGCTCCACCCGGACCTCAAGGTCCTGTGGTCCTTCGGCGGCTGGACCTGGTCGGGCGGCTTCACCGAGGCCGCCAAGAACCCGGCGGCGTTCGCCCAGTCCTGCTACGACCTGGTCGAGAACTCCAAGTGGGCCGATGTCTTCGACGGCATCGACATCGACTGGGAGTACCCCAACGCCTGCGGCCTGACCTGTGACACCAGCGGGCGCGCGGCGTACAAGGACCTGATGTCCGCGGTGCGTTCGAAGTTCGGCTCCGACAACCTCGTCACCTCGGCCATCCCGGCCGACGCCGAGGAGGGCGGCAAGATCGACGCCGCCGACTACGCGGGGGCCGCGCAGTACGTCGACTGGTACAACCCGATGACGTACGACTACTTCGGCGCCTGGGAGGCGAAGGGCCCGACCGCCCCGCACTCGCCGCTGAAGACGCACGACGGCGCTCCCAAGGCGAACTGGAACACCGACTCCACGATCAAGAAGCTCCAGGGTCTGGGTGTCCCGTCCGACAAGCTGCTGCTCGGCATCGGCTTCTACGGACGCGGCTGGACGGGCGTCACGCAGAAGGAGCCGGGCGGCACCGCGACCGGGGCCGCCGCGGGCAAGTACGAGGCGGGCATCGACGACTACAAGGAACTCAAGACCAAGTGCCCGGCCAACGGCACGGTCGGCGGGACCGCGTACGCGCACTGCGGGACCAACTGGTGGAGCTATGACACCCCGGCGACCATCGCGGGGAAGATGGACTACAAGAACCAGGCGGGCCTTGGCGGCACCTTCTTCTGGGAGCTGAGCGGAGACACGGCCGACGGCGAGCTGATCAAGGCCATCAACTGATCTCTCGTACGCAGGAGTTGGGGGCGGGGGCCGGACGGCTCCCGCCCCTTCCTCATGTCTGAGGCCTGATGCCTCAGGCCTCACGGTCGCGGCGGAGCGGGGAAGGACGGCTCGAACTCCTCGATGACGCGCAGGGTGTCGCCGAGGGTCCGCACGAGCAGGTCGCAGACCGTCTCGCGCGCCAGGCCCCGCTGCCCGATCCAGTCGAGCGTGACGCCCTCGACGCTGCACAGCCAGCCGAGCAGCGCCGTGCGCGCGAGCTCCGGGATGTCGCGGCGGCCGTACGCCCCTTCGGCGATCGCCCCGATCAGGGCCTCGCGCACGCCGTCGCGTATGGCGTGCACCTCGGCGTCGAAGCCGACACCGCCGCTGATGATGGTGCGGTACGCCGCCTGATGGTGCTCGGCGTACCGCAGATAGCCGTCGATGGTGCTGTGCACCCGCTCCACGGGCGGCAGGTCGTCGTGGCGTCCGGCGCGCGCGACCAGTTCGGCGACGGAGTCCTCGATGATCGCGAGGTAGTAGCCGCGCTTGGACTTGAAGTAGTAGTAGATCAGCCCCTTGGCGACGCATGCCTGCTTGGCGATGTCGTCCATCGAGAGCGCGTCGTAGGACGTGTCGGCGAACAACTTCCGCCCGATGGTGATGAGTTCGGCGCGGCGTGCCACGGATCGGTCGGTGCCGCGCGCCTGCGGGCGAGCGTCCGTGGAACGGTCGGCGCCGCGCTGTTGACTATTATTCAATTTCGGCCCTAGTCTCCAACTGCCTCGGGTATCCGCAGTATGGCAGAAGCACGCCACCTGCCGGTTCTGCGTCCGAAGGCGCTCTCTCAACGCACTCCCCCTACGCACGTGGACGACGTACGGGAGGAAGACTCATGAGCGCAGCGCGTACCCCGTCACGCGAAGGCAGAACGTCCTGGAAGAAGACGGCCGTCGTGGCCCTGCCGGCCGTCCTGGCCGTCGGCGCGATGGCCTCCGTGATGGCCGAGGGGGCGCTCGCCGCCTCCTTCGCGGTCTCCGGCACCAGCTTCCAGGTGTCATCCGGCAAGCTCACCAGCGAGGGCCTGTCCTCCTACGTACAGACCGACCGGGACATCGACGGCAAGGGGCACCCGGTGGCGCTCCTCGGGATCGGTGACGCGACCCTCTCCGACATCTGCCAGGCCGCCGAGGTCAAGACCCCGGTGGGCACCGTGGTGTTCAAGCTGACCGCGGGCGGCTCGGCGGGCGAGGTCACCGCGAGCAATCTCATCATCGACGGCGAGGACCTGGAGGGCGACGCCCGCTTCGGCACGGCCGAGATCGGCCGGGACGCATCGACCCTCGACGAGGTGCCCGGAGTCAAGGGCGAGAGGGGGAAGTTCGGGCTGCAGGCCGGGGACATCACCGTCTCCGGGGTGAAGTCCCACGCCTGGTCGGCGACCGGCGGGAACTTCCGGCTCAAGGGCATGAAGGTCGACGTCAGCATCGGCGGCAAGAAGTGCTTCTGACCGGTGGCCGGAGAGCCGGCGTCAGAGCGTGGGGAAGGGACGGCGGCGGCTGGCTGGACGAGCGCCTGCCGCTGCCGGAGGCGCGCCGGGTGATGCGCAGGTGGCGGCGCACCCGGCCCTTCTGGGGAGGTCTGCTGCTGATCCTGGGCGGCGCCGAGCTGCTCCTCGTGCCGCTGTCGCCGCTGACCGTGCTGGTCAGCCTGGGGCTCGGCGGGCTGGCGGCGATCGGCATCGGGCTCGCCCTGATCGCGGCCGGGATCTTTCTGTGGCTGCTGCCGCACGCCCACCACTACGTGAGCGTCAACGCCCTGATCCTGTCGGTGCTTTCGTTCGCGGCAACGAATCTCGGCGGGTTCCTGGTGGGCATGGCGCTCGGCATCGTGGGCAGCGCGATGGGTTTCGGCTGGACGCCGGTGCCCGAGTCCACCGAGTACTCCGTGGAGGATCCGGAGCGGCCGAAGGTGCGGGACGGGCAGGGCACGCGGACGCTCGGTGTGCTGCTTCCGGTGATCATCGTGGGGGCGACGCTGTGGGGCGGAACTCCGGCGAAGGCGGCTCCTGATGAAGCGATCAGGGCGGCGCCCGGTGACGCGGTCGTGGCGGCGCGGACACCTCCGACGGTGACCACCACGCTCTTCTCGCCGCAGGGCTTCACCCTGGCCGGCGTACGCGAGATCCCCACGGCCGACGGGCCGTTGAAGGTCATGGTGCTGCGGATGAAGGCCGCGTCGCTCACCGACTACCGGCTCACCACGCGCGACGGGAGCGAGGAACTCGCCCTGGGCGCCGACACCTTGGACCTCAGCGGCTCCGTCACGCTCTATCTGACCAAGTTCAAGGGCTGCCTGGAGGGGCTGCTCTGTCTGACCTTCACGCCCGACAAGCTGCCGGTGCCGCCCGTCGTGCCGCCGTTCGTCTTCATGACCGACGTACAGGCCGAACAGGCCCTGGTCACATCGGACTTGATCGTCGCGGGCGGACTCACCCTGAAGGCATCGGCATGATCCAGATTCAGGCCGCCCTCTTCTGGGCGTACGCGATCGGGGCGACGTTCGCGCTCTCGGCGGGGCGGCAGCTGCAGGTGTGGGAGCGGATCAACGCGGGCGAGGGACCGCGGACACGCAGCCGCGCCGCCAATCCCTATCTGGCGCTCACGGCGCTCTTCGCGGCGGTCCTGATGGTGCCGACGGGGCTCTTCCTGCTCTGGCAGAACCCGGCGTGGGCGACGATGCACGTGGCGGACGGGCACGACGGGGTGTGGGCGGGGTTCGTGCTCTTCTACGCGGGCGGGATCCCCGTCGCCGCGATCATCGGGTTCCTGGTGGCGCAGGGGCTCGTCCTGGTGGGGGCGGGCTACTGGGCCTATCTCCAGTGCGTGGGCGGGTACTTCCTGCTCTTCGGGACGCTGGTCCACGGCTGGGACGGCCGGGGATACGAGCGGTTCTTCTCCCCCGGCGCGCGGGACTTCGCCGGCTGGCGGCAGGACAGCGTGGTCAACCACGTACTGGACTTCCTGACGTCCGGGACGTTCCTCGCCCTGCTCGTCTTCGGCGCGGCCGTGATCGGCACGATGCTGTTGACGGAGATCGGCTGGCTGATGGAGGGCTGGTCGCTGCCCGGCGCGGACGAGGACCGCACAGTGCACCGGTTCCTGGCGATCGCCATCGCGGCGGCCGGGGTCTACGGCCTGCCGTTCGCCGGCGCGCTGGTCGCGAGCGTCCTCGTCCGCCTCCTGGGCGGCTGGATCGGCCTGCCGCTGTTCGCGGTCCTCGCGGGGCTCACGCTGCTCTCGCGGCGCTCACCCGTGCGCTGGCTCTACGGCCTGGTGGGCGTGCCTCACCAGCACTGGCGTGCGGATCTCGATCAGGACCCGGACCGCGAAGGGCACGAGACCGGGGTCACATCAGACCGGTCTGCGTGACGAGCATCGCGAGGACGACGACGAGCGTCCAGCCAAGGACGTGCTCGAGCACCTTGGGGCCGTCTTCCTTGGGGCCGCCGGTGCGCGTGGTGGCTCGGGGCTGTGCGGTGACAGCGGCAGTGGCAGTGGCTGTGGCAGCGGTCATGGCATCACTCGATACGTCTGCGTCACGCCTCTCGGCGCGACGTCCGGCAGCGGACTCCCCCCACTGACCCACCCACCTTGCCATCGGATTCCGCCACCGCGGGCGAGAGCTTGGTCACTCACCGGCCGGATCCCGTGCAACTCGGGCCGAGTGCCGTGCGTCTCACTACGAGCGGTGGGGCACACCCCCAGGCGCACCCCCCCGCCGACTCGTCCGCGCAACCTTCCGACCGAAAGGTTTCCGATGAGCACGCACCGGACGCACCGCCGCAGAGCACGGCTCGCCCTCGCGGCCGCCGTCACCGTGACGGCGGCCCTCACCGGCACGGCGTCGCAGGCCGCGCCTTCCGCATCCGGGACGCCGTCGCCCGGCGCACCCGGCCTGGGCGACCCGATGTTCCCGCTGGACGGGAACGGCGGATACCGCGTCGACCGCTACACCCTGGACTTCGACTGGCAGGCCCCCAAGACGCCGTTCGAGGCGACGGCGACGATCAAGGCCACCGCCACCCAGTCGCTCTCCCGCTTCAACCTGGACTTCGGGGGCAACACCCTGCACGGCGTGAAGGTCGACGGCTCGACCGCGCGCACGTCCCGCGCCGGGGACGAGCTGACGGTCACGCCCAAGTCCCCGATCGCGAAGGGCCGTACGTTCACGGCCAAGGTCACGTACACCGCCGACCCGACCCAGACCCGGCACCGCGACGACGCCATCGAGGACTACGGCTGGATACCCACGGCCGACGGCACGGTGGTCTACCCGCAGCCGAACGGAGCGCGGCTGATCTTCCCGGCCAACGACCACCCCAGCCAGCGGGCGCCGATCACCTTCCGCATCACCACACCGAAGGATCTGACGGCGGTCGCGAACGGCAAGCTGGTCGATCGGGCCGAGCGTCCCGGTGACCGGGTGCGCTGGACGTACGACTCCGAACAGCCGCTGTCCACGCAGCTGGTGCAGATGGCGGTCGGCAAGTTCAAGCTGGTCGACGGCAAGGGTCCGGGCGGTCTGCCGCTGCGGGACGTCGTCCCGGACGCCTTGGTCGAGCCGACGGCGGCGTACCGCAAACTCACTCCCGACCACCTCGCCTGGCTCCAGGAGAAGCTCGGCCCCTACCCCTTCAACCGCTACGGCCTCCTGGTCGGCGACACGGACCTGGCCGTCGCCCTGGAGACCCAGACGCTCTCGCTCATCCCGAAGGCCGACCTCCTCGGCACCAAGGTCGACGCCGAGCGGAACATGGTGCACGAGCTGACCCACCAGTGGTTCGGCGACAGCGTCGCCCTGAAGAGCTGGTCCGACCTGTGGGTGAGCGAGGGGCACGCCCGCTTCTACGAGCGGATGTACTCCGAGGAGCACGGCGGCGACAGCTTCGAGGCCGCCATGAAGACGGCCTACGCGGCTCACGACCAGTGGCGCCACGACTTCGGCGCCCCGGCGGAGCCTACGGAGCCGAACCTCTTCAAGCGCATGCGGTACGACGGCTCGGCCCTGGTCCTGTACGCCCTGCGGGAGCAGGTCGGCGACGCGACGTTCCAGAAGATCGAGCGGGCGTGGGTGAGCGGCTTCCGCGGGAAGACCGCGAGCACCCAGCAGTTCATCGACCTCGCGTCGAAGGTCGCGGGCGAGGACCTGGAGGGCTTCCCGCGACCGTGGCTGTACGGCTCGAAGACACCGCCCATGCCGGGGCACCCGGACTGGGTGGTGAACCCGGTCCAGGGCTGAGGCCCGTCCGGTGTCCATCGCCCATAGTCCATAGTCCGGCGGCGTTCGTGTGAAGTGGCCTGTCGGAGGCCTGGGCGGCGGGGTCCGTGGGTGAGCGGTGTCTACGTTGGGCCTCCCGCCGAACTGGGAGGTCTCATGTCGGACCACGAGCAGGAGCAGGAGCAGAAGCGACCGGAATTGCTGGGCACGGAGATGCGGGAGGCGACGCTGCCCGACGGCTCTCAGGCGGTGATCGTCGTGAGGGCCGGCACACCCCAGACCGAGGTGGACGAGAAGGCCGCCCGCATGCGGCGGGGCACACCCGAGGCGAAGTAGCCCGTTCCGGACGACGGCCCCTCCCACACGCGTGGGAGGGGCCGTCGCGCTGCCACACTGGTTCAGCCGTCTGTTCCCCGGCCCGATCAACGTGCTAGGGCTGATGACTCAACGGCCCATGGCTGATGATCGGATCAGCCATGTCGGCTACCATCCCCCGGGAGTCTCGCCGGGGCTGGGACAGATGGTGTGGGTGCCCGCCATTACCCCTCCGGCGGTCCAGGTCATGAACTGAACATGCTCTGCGCCTGCCGAGTGCGGCGGTAGACAGGCCACGGGAGGGGAGAGCCGTGTTCGGTAGCAACCTCACGGTCGACTATGAGTTCTTGAACAGCTGCGAACGCCAACTCGGCAATTTGCGCTCGACGTTCAAGGACATCGAGAACCGTCGCGACGACATGGAAAAGCACTGGGGTGCCGGGAGCATCGCGGACGCCATGGGTGATTTCGTAGACAACTGGGACGACTACCGCACCAGGCTCATCGAGGGCCTGGAGTCGACCGGCAAGCTCGTCGCAGAGACGAAGAAGTCGTTCGAGAAACTGGACGAGGAGCTCGCCAAGCAGAGCAAGGGCAAGGGCAAGGAGAAGGGCCAGTGAGCACCGCGGCCTCGAAGCGCCGCCCCGTCGACTGGCAGCCGCTGTGCGAGGCCGACCCCGTTCCCGGCGACCCGGAGGAGATCCGGGAAGAGGTCCGGCACATGGTCTCGGTCGCCGAGAAGCTGCGTAAGCAGGCGCGAAACCTCAAGACCATCTCGGACGAGGACAGGCTCAAGGGAAAGTACGTCCAGCGTCTGCGCGAGGACTCCGGCACGCTGGAGAAGCACATGCGGGAGGTGGCCTCCCGGTACGAGCGGGTCCACGGACACCTCACCAAGTGGGCGAACAAACTGGAGGACCACCAGGGCGACGCCGACCGGATTCTGCGCGAGGCCAAGGAGAAGCACGCAGAGGCCGAGCGGGAGAAGGCCAAGGACGCCGAGAAGGCGGACGAGGACAAGAAGCCGAACCCGTCCGTGAGCGGAACTGATCACGACCCGCTGCAGACGTACAGATCTCGGCTGGGCACCGTCACCGGGGACCGCGACAGCGACGCCAGCCACTACGCAGGAAAAATCAACGATGAGATCGACGACGTCATCGAGGACTCGTGGTGGGACGACGTCAAGGGCTGGGCCCATGACAACGCGGACCTGATCAAGGCCTTCATCGATGTTCTCGGCTGGGTGGCGACGTTTGCGGGCTTCCTGGCGCTCGCCATTCCCGGCCTGAACCTGCTCGTCCTGGGCATCGCGGCGCTCACTATCGGACTGAGACTCCTTTTGGTGGCATCCGGCGACGCCACCTGGACGGATGTCATTTTCGACGTCGTGGGTGGGCTGCTCGTGGTGGGTGGCCTCGGGGCCGCCGCGAAGCTCGCCAGCGGCGCCAAGGCCACCGTCGGGGCTGCTCAGGCCGCCCGGACCGCCGGCCTGAGCAGAGGGCTCAGCGGCGTCAAGGGGGTCATGGACGACATGGGGCGTGCGATGAACAAACTGCCGCAAGGACCAGGGCGGCAGGTCATCGCGACGAGCCGAAATGCCATCCGCAAGTCCATCTCCCAGAACGTCGGCCTGGTGGCCAAGGGGCCGCTGAGGGTCAGCCCGCTGTCTACGCTGGTGCACCTCGGCGACAAGGAGATGGCCGGCATGGCGAAGATGTTGCAGGCGAACAAGGCCGCCTTCCCGGAAGCTGCGGGGGCCGCCGCGGACAAGGCGTACAGGTCTTACCAGGTGGGCCTCGGCGTCGCCTGGACCGGCATGGGAATGGACGTCACGGACAAGGTGCTGGGCAAGAGCGACCTGACGAGCTGGACGCACGAAAACCTCGGGACCGGCGAGAAGCCGTACAACCAGGGGTACTCCGACTGGAAGGACAACACCCTGAAGCCCGCCCCCGACACCCACTGGTAGCGACGCGGATTCCTGGAGCGACGTATCCCGCTGCCTCAACCGCAATTCACCCCTGAGGAACGAGCATGGACCTGCACTCGGCGCAACGCATTGCCGAGGCCGAAGCCGCCCGCACCGGCCTCGGCACCGGCCCCAACCGGCGGCTCCGGCTGACCCTGTTCATCGGAATGCCGCTGGTCTTTCCGGTGATCGGAATCATGATTCTTGTGCCGAAGTTCCTGAGGGACGACGTTCTTTACGTCTATGAGGCCGGGATCATCGGCTGCCTCCTGCACTACGTCTGGGTCTTCGCGAAGTACCCCCGGTACGCGGGCCGGTCGCCTTACCTCACCCGGGATCTCGCCATGGGCGGCGGCTTCTTCCTGCCCTCGTTGATGCTCGGCTTCTGGCCGGGCATGATCGCCGCCCCGGCGTGGGCGCTCTTCGTCGGCGTTGCCTATGCCGTGGAAGGGATGCGGGAGCACCGTGACCACCGCTGAGCACCGCCGGGCCCCGACCGGCTTCAATCTGGTGCCGCCGCCCGGCTGGGACGTGATTCCGCTGCACACGGGTACCCAGGAAGCGATGGACCTCATCGTCCGCAAGGCCATCGCACAGCTGCCCGTCGGCTTTCCCAAGGACGACATTCCGAAGGCCCGGCTGAAGCTCACCCAGGAGATGAAGAAGGTCGTCCGCCGGGCCGGCGCCAAGGGGGGAATGACCCTCTACCTCCCCACCGAACGCCTGCACGGCGTCGCGCTGCCCGTCTCGATCATTGCCTCCGAACCGATCGAGATTCCGAGGGTCAGGCCCGACAGCGGCCCAGAAGCGGTGCTGCTCGCGCTCGCCTCCGAGACCTCCGGAGCCGAGATGCGGGAGCTCGACGACACGGCGGCCCTGCGCTCGGAGCGAGATGTCCCCGCCGACGCCGCTCAGGGCATCGACGTCGCTCACCGCCAGGCCGAGTACTTTGTGCCGATCCCTGACAGCACCCCCGACCAGTACCTCACCTTCTCCTTCAGCGCCCTGATCGCGCCCGGCTCGGATCCCGCCTTCTACGACACCCTCGTGGAACTGTTCGACGCCGTCATGGGCACCTTCCGCTGGAGCTATGCCTGAAGGCTTTCCCCCCGCCCGCGCCCCGACGAAAGAGACTGCTCATGTCTGACGGCCCCCTCTGGAGCGCCGACCTCGGCGCGCTCCACATCGACACGGATGCCAACCAAGGCCTCTGGGGCTATCTGCACCTCCAGATCGACAACAAGACCTTCAAGGAATGGTTGAACGAGTTCTTGCCCGGCCTGGCCGCCATCCACGGCACCGAACTCACCCGCAAGCTCCGCCGCTTCCACAAGAGCTTCTACGAGCAGACGATCGTGACGCTCCGGGACAAGCTCCAGGCCGACGAGGCGTTCATCTACCACCCCGTTCCGCTGACCTACATGCCGCTGGTGATGCACGCCACCCGCATCCACTGCGACGCCCCTGACGCGGGCTCCTGCGAGGGCATGGCAGCGCCCACCGTGCCTCACCCGGACATCCCCGAGTGGCAGCAGCGAACCGGCAGCGTCGCTTTCGGCTCCCCGTACCTGGGCGCGGACGGGGTCCGGGTCACCCGTTCCTATCCCGCGGACAGCAGCATCATGATGACCTCGGTGACGTACCACTGGCACACCCCGCCCGGCATCCCCGACGTCTGCCTCCGTGGGCACCACGACGATCCGGAAGTGATCGCCGCGGCCATGGAGCCCCTGGACGACTTCGCGCGGACGCTCCGGCTTCCCGGGGCGGCTCTGTGACGGGGCCGCCGGAAGCTGTGGTCCGCCGCCCAGGGTCAGCGGATCCCCACGTCGGCCAGCGCCGCCTTCTGCTTGGCGCTGAGCTTCGTCGGGAAGTACAGGTAGCAGACGCCTCCCGTGCCGGAGACGACCTTCCCCGTGGAGTTGTAGCGCTTGGTCCTGAGCCAGATGTTCTCCCACTCGCGCCGCTTGTAGACCCGCCGCACCGCCGAATTGCTCGGTGAGGCAGGGTCGTTGGCGATGACGTCGCCCTTCGACGTGAAGCCGATCACCGTCATCAGGTGGCCCGCCGTGCCGTAACCGGCACCCGTCAGCTCCTCCTTGAGGAACGACTGGGACGTTATGGCCGGGATGCCCGCGGCGATCAGCGACTCCAGCTCGGTGAGCGAGGCGAGGCGGGTGACGACGCCCTGCATGTCCTTGTACGTGGATGCGTACGCCGCGTTGAAGGGCCAGTTGCCGCAGCCCGCGTACTGGTAGTCGAAGGTGTACCGGGCCGCGTGGCACACCTGGGGGTCGGCGTAGGAGGGGTCGACCCAGGCGAGGTCGTCCGCGGTCGGCCTGCGGCCCCAGAACTCGATGATCATCTGCGAGGAGGTGGGGCTGCACCAGGCCTCGCCGCCGTTGTCGTACTCCGGATACTGGCCGACGTGGGTCTCCTGCGAGTAGCGCGGGACCGTCAGCTCCTTGGTGAGCCCCGGCGTGGACGCCGGGACGGTGAAGCGGTCGGGGACCGCGGAGGCCATCGCGCCGAGCCGCCACACCGTGGGCGTCGCCGTGGCGCCCGGCTTGCGGTACAGGGTCAGGCGCAGGCGGTACGAGACGAGGCGAAGACCCGTCGTCGTGTCGTCGATGGAGAAGGTGTCCGTCCAGATGCTGGACTTGCCGTCGCTCTGGTCGTCGACCGACGTACGGCGGATGTCCTTCTCCTTGTCGTCGCCCGAGGTCCAGCGGCCGAGGACGTACCAGGGAGTTTTCGCCTCGTCCGAGTACGTTCCCTGGAGCTCGACCTGGAGCCACGTCCCAGTGGGCGTGCGGGCGTTCCAGGAGGCGACGACCTCCGTCGCGGGGACGGCGGGGCGGTGCACGGGCGAGGTCCACCGGGCGTACTCCCAGGTGGCGGTCTTGCCGGTGTGCGGATCGGGGTAGTCGGTGCGTCCTGCGGCCTCGGCGATCTCCACGGCGGGGCGGGCTCCGGAGACGGCACGGGTGCCGTTCGCGGTGCCGGCGCTCCAGTCCGCGTGCGAGGTCCAGAAGCGGTTGCTCACCGGCCGCTTCGCGCGCGGGGCGCCGCTGAGGCCGCCCGACGCGAGCACGGGGGTCGCCGTGGCGGCCACGGCGGCGTCGACTGCGGCCGCGGCGAGGACGGTTCTGCGGGACATGTCATCAGCTCGGTCCATGGCGGGACCCCCAGTCGACGTGGGTTCCGGACGGATCCGGAAGGGGCAGGTCAGGTGCACGGCGGTAGGCCAACTATGGCTGGTCCACGCCGACTTCTGCCAGCGCTTCGACCACCACAGCGTCTGTCAATATTGGCCTCGACCACTGGCGTGAGCTGCGACGGCGCGCGGAGTCGAGGATTCCGCACCCGTACGCTTGCCCGTGATGACCGCACACGCCACTCCCCTGCCCCACGTCGCCGCGGAACTGCAGCGCCTGTCACCCTCCTGCGGCCCCGTCCGCCTCGTCGCCGTCGACGGGCACGCGGGCTCGGGCAAGTCGACCTTCGCCGACCGCCTCGCCGAGGCACTGGGCGGTGCGCCCGTCCTGCGCCTCGACGACATCGCGAGCCACGACGCGCTGTTCGACTGGACGGAGCGGCTGCGGCGGCAGGTCATCGTGCCGCTCTCACACGGCGAAACGGCGCACTACGAGACGTACGACTGGAACGCGCGCCGCTTCGGCCCCGAGACCCGCACCCTGCCGGCCGCGCCCGTGGTCCTCGTCGAGGGGGTCGGCGCGGGCCGCCGGGCACTGCGCCCGTTCCTGGCGTGGCTGCTGTGGATGGACCTGCCACGCGATGAGGCCTGGGGCCGGGGGCGCCACCGGGACGGAACGGTCCAGAGCGACTTCTGGGACGGGTGGGAGCCCGCGGAGCGCCGGCACTTCGCACAAGACCCCTCAAGACCCTTTGCTCAGTCTTTGGTGCGACAGTGGCGCGAGGGATATGAGGTGCTGCAGGGGCCGAACGAGACGGCCACAGAGGACCAAGCCGTCACACAGAGTGAGGGACCAGAGGCGGTGCGCTGAACCCGCGGAAAGCGACTTCCGGAAGTTCTCACGAGTTTCCATGAGTGCCTCAACTCGGCTTGACCGAGGGCCCTTACAGGACTTACGTTCTGATTGTGCGGCCTTTCGGGGCCGCCCGCAGACGCGAAGCCCCCGGTTGTTCCCCCGTGATCGGGGGCTTCGTTCTGCCCTCCGACCTCGCATTCCGGGCGCTGCGAGCCGCCCTTCGCTCACCCTCGGTGACGACGGGGTCCCCTCTCACCTGCCTGATCCCGCGCTGCGGCACCCTACGGCCGAGCGCTCCCCCGCAGGTACGATGCCTTTCGGTGCGACTTACGGACGGCTGCTCTGCGCACCGGTTCAACGTCCGTCCGCAGCACGGCGGTTCAGCGAAGTTGCCGACGGGCACCGGTCCGGCGGTACACAAACGGGGGCACGGTTTGTGGGGGACGTGATGGACTTCGACGCGGTGGGCTCACCCGCCCCGGCCGACCTCGCCTGGCTGAGGGGCGTCGACGCCTACACGATGGGCGCATATCCGCAGGCGGAGGAGGAGTTCCGGGCCGCGGTCCGGATGGATCCGGGGATGGCCGACGGCTGGCTCGGCCTGCACGCGCTGCGCATCGACACGACGACGGCGCTGCTTCGGATGTTCCAGCACCGGGACAGGTTCGGGGAACAGCGCACACGACACGGGCGCACGCTCAACTCCTGGTACTGGCTCGGCTGGTGGGTGCAGCCCGTCCTGGAGAGCACCCGCGATCTACTGCTCGCGCATGCCTCGCACTGGCTCGACGGACGCCATGTCCCCGAGCTCGACCGGGCGTTGGCGGGACTGCCGCCGGTCGACGCGGATCCGCAGGTGCGGTTCCTGCACGCCTGCCGCTCCTATCTGGTCAAGGACTGGGAGCAGTTGGTCCGGCACACGGACTCGCTGATCGACGACGCGATGCTGGGCATCGAGGCAGGCCTCTTCGGCGGCATGGCCCGCGTACGCCTGGAGATGTTCGGCCAGGCCGAGCCGCTCCTGTCCGCCGCCCTGATGCGGTGCCGCAGCGAGCAGCCGCAGCGCAAGGAGCTGCGCTACTGGCTGGCCCGCGCGCACGAGGGCACGGGCCGCTCGGCGGCGGCCCTGCCGCTCTACCGCGCGGTGCACCGGGTGGACCCCTCCTTCATGGACACCTCCGCGCGGCTCGCGGCGATCTCCGAGGGCGACGGGTACGACGAGGTCACCGACCTGGCGGCGATCGCCCTGACCGGCTTCGGGCAGGACGTGATGGACGGGCCCGACGGGATGGACCCGCTCTTCGGCACGGAGGGCCGCGACCTGAAGGTCACCGAGCCCGAACTGCCGCCGACCGGCGGCCCGTCCGAGGCCGACTCGGTGCGCGAGAAGGCCGTGATCCCCATCCAGCCGGGACCGCCACAGCTGCCGCCCGGCCCCACCGACCCCGCCCTCCTGGAGGCCGCGCTCGCCGAACTGGAGGGGATGGTCGGGCTCGAACCGGTCAAACGGCAGGTCAAGGCGCTCTCGGCGCAGTTGAACATGGCGCGCCTGCGGGCAGCCCAGGGACTGCCCGTGCAGCCGCCGAAACGACACTTCGTCTTCTCCGGCCCCTCGGGCACCGGCAAGACCACCGTGGCCCGCATTCTGGGGCGCGCGTTCTACGCACTCGGCCTGCTCGGCGGCGACCATCTGGTGGAGGCGCAGCGCGCGGACCTGGTCGGCGAATATCTGGGCCAGACCGCCGTGAAGGCCAACGAGCTGATCGACTCGGCGATCGGCGGCGTCCTCTTCGTGGACGAGGCGTATTCGCTCTCCAACACGGGCTACGGCAAGGGCGACGCATACGGCGACGAGGCCCTCCAGGTCCTCCTCAAGCGCGCCGAGGACAACCGCGACCACCTGGTCGTGATCCTCGCCGGCTACCCCGAGGGCATGGACCGCCTCCTGGCCGCCAATCCCGGACTCTCGTCCCGCTTCACGACCCGCGTCGACTTCCCCTCGTACCGCCCCCTGGAACTCACCTCCATCGGCGAGGTCCTGGCCGCCGACAACGGCGACGTGTGGGACGAGGAGGCGCTCGACGAGCTGCGCTCCATCAGCGGGCACGTCGTCGACCAAGCCTGGATCGACGAGCTGGGCAACGGCCGCTTCCTGCGCACGCTCTACGAGAAGAGCTGCGCCTACAGGGACCTGCGGCTCTCCGGCTATCCCGGCGAGCCGAGCCGCGACGACTTGTCGACACTGCGGCTGCCCGACCTGATGCAGGCGTACGGAGAGGTGCTTTCGGGGCGGGGGCCGCAGAGCCCGCCAGGGATCTGAGGCCCCCGCCCCGCATGCTCACACCAGGGCGCCGTCCCGGGCTTCCTGAGGCTTGCGGGGCACGGAGACCCGGTGCGCCGGGTCACGGACCTCGCCGACCAGGAGCTCAAGGACGTCCTCCAGGGCGACCAGGCCGAGCACCTTGCCCGAGGCGTCGGCGACCTGTGCCAGATGCGTCGCGGCCCGGCGCATCACCGTCAGGGCGTCGTCCAGGGGGAGTTCGGCGCGCAGCGTCGTCATCGGGCGCCAGACCTGCTGCGGCACCGCCCGGTCCGTGTCCGCGCCCTCGGTGAGATCGAGTACGTCCTTCACGTGCAGGTAGCCCATGAAGGCGCCGTTCTCCGCGCAGACCGGGAAGCGTGAGTACCCGGTGCGCCCGGTGAGTTCGATGACCTGGGACGGGGTGACCCCGGCGCCCACGGTCACCAGTGAGGCCCGGTCGAGCAGGACGTCCGTCACCGGGCGCGAGCCCAGCTCCAGGGCGTCCTCCAGGCGCTCCTGCTCCTCGGGGTCGAGCAGTCCCGCCTGGCCCGAGTCACCGACGAGCCGGTTGAGCTGCTCACTTGTGAAGACTGCCTCGACCTCGTCCTTGGGCTCCACCCGGAAGAGCTTCAGGACGAGCCGCGCGCACGCCCCGAGCGCCACCGTGACCGGACGGCAGAGACGGGCGAAGGCGACGAGGCCGGGACTGAACCAGAGCGCCGTCTTCTCCGGGGCGGCCATCGCGAGGTTCTTCGGGACCATCTCGCCGATGACGAGGTGGAGGAAGACGACCACGGCGAGCGCGATGGCGTACCCGAGCGGATGAATCGCCCCTTCGGGGATGTGCGCCGCCTCGAAGACGGGCTCCAGGAGATGCGCGACGGTGGGTTCGGCGACCGCGCCGAGCGTCAGCGAGCACATGGTGATGCCGAACTGGGCGGCCGCCATCATCTGCGGCAGATGTTCCAGGCCGTAGAGGACCTGGCGGGCCCGCTTGGTGGCCAGTGGTTCGATCTGGCTGCGGCGCACGGAGACGAGCGCGAACTCGGCCCCCACGAAGAAGCCGTTGGCGAGGACGAGCAGGAGGGCGAACAGGAGTTGGAGCATGCTCATCGGGCGGCCTCCGCCACGCTCATGGCTTCTGTTGCGGCTGGGGCTTCTGTTGCGGCTGTGGCTTCCGTTGCGGCTGTGGCTTCCGGGGCCCGTACGAGCCGTACCCGCTCGGCGCGGTAGTGGTCGACCTGGCGCACCGCGAGCCGCCAGCCCGGGAGTTCGGCCCGGTCACCGGGGGCGGGGATGCGGCCGAGCAGATCGGCGACGAGTCCGGCCACGGTCTCGTACGGCCCCTCGGGGACGTCGAGTCCTATCCGCTGGAGCGTGTCGACCCGGCAGCTGCCGTCGGCGTCCCACGCGGGGCGGCCGTCCTCGGCCGGTGCCACGGCGAGTTCGGGCAGGTCGAGGAGGTCGTGCTCGTCGCGGACCTCGCCGACGAGCTCCTCGACGATGTCCTCCAGGGTGACCACACCGGCCGTGCCGCCGTACTCGTCGACGACGACCGCTATCGGCTGTTCACTGCGCAACTGCTCCAGGAGCTGCTGCACGGGCAGCGTCTGCGGGACCAGAAGAGGCGCCTGCGCGATGCGGCCGACGGGCGCTCTCAGGCGCTCGTGGGCCGGGACCGCGAGGGCGTCCTTGAGGTGCACCATGCCGACGATCTCGTCGATGCGCTCGCGGTACACGGGGAAGCGCGAGAGCCCGGTGGCGCGGGTCAGGTTCACCACGTCCTCGGCGGTGGCCGACGTCTGCAGCGCGCTGACCTTCACGCGCGGGGTCATGACGTGCTGCGCGGTCAGCTCGCCGAGGGAGAGCGCGCGGACGAACAGGTCCGCGGTGTCCTGTTCGAGGGTGCCGGCCCGCGCCGAGTGCCGGGCGAGGGAGACCAGTTCGCCGGGGGTGCGGGCCGAGGCCAGCTCTTCGGCGGGCTCGACGCCGAGCAGCCGCACGAGCCGGTTGGCCGTGGCGTTCAGGAGGGAGATCACGGGCCTGAAGAGGCGCGAGAACACATGCTGCGGGCCCGCGACGAACCGCGCGACCTGGAGCGGCTTGGACACCGCCCAGTTCTTCGGGACGAGCTCGCCGATCACCATCTGCACCGCGGACGCGAGAAGCATGCCGACCACTACGGAGACACCCGGTACGGCGCCTTCCGGAAGGCCGGTCGCCGTGAAGGGGCCCGCGAGCAGATGCGCGAGGGCCGGTTCGGCGAGCATGCCGACCACGAGCGAGGTGATGGTGATGCCGAGCTGGGTACCGGAGAGCTGGAAGGACAGCTCCTTGAGGGCGTCGACGACCGTACGGGCCCGTCGGTCGCCGTCGGCGGCGGCCTTCTCGGCGTCCGGGCGCTCCACGGTGACGAGCCCGAACTCGGCGGCCACGAAGAAGCCGTTGGCCAGGATCAGCAGAAATGCCGCCCCGAGAAGCAGCAGGGAAGTCGTCATGCCGCCGCCTCCCTGGTGTGTCCAGTCCCGGTATGTCGGGAGGGGGCGGCGCATGTACTACAGGACGAACCGTCCATCGCCGGAGGGAGTCACTCCTCGGGTAGCAGGAGCCCCTGTGGACCGGGCGGGCCCGACAGGGGCGGGGCGGCACACCATGCGTGCCCCGCCACCAGATTAATCAAGACCCGGCCCGAAACGTCAGCCCTGCGGGCTGCGGGCGTCCGCGAGGGCACGCAGCGCGCGGGCGTCGCTGATGGCCCGCTGCTTGGCGATGCCCGGCTGGATGCCCATGGCCGGGAGGCTGGTGCCGTCGCTGAGGTTGAGGAACACCCACGGGTCGCCGGGGCGCAGGTTGACCTGGACGATCTCGGCCCAGGCCAGGCGCCTGCTGGTGGCGATGTTGACGACGGTCACGCCGGACTCGTCGGCGACGACCTTGGGCCTGCTCAGGAGCAGGAGCACGCCCCAGAGCAGCGCGCCGGTGAGGATGAAACTGAGCCGCTCCCCCGGGCTGAGGGTCGGGATGAGCAGGGCGACGACCGTGAGGACGACGAAGATGGCGGCGCCCGCGGTGATCAGGACGGCCCGGGTCCGGCTCGGCCGGAAGGTGACGGGCAGCGTGGGAAGGTCGGTCATGGCCGGGGTCTCCTGCCGGGTCGTCAGAGGCGGCAGGCGTGAATGGCCGTGGTCAGGATGGCCCGCGCCCCGATGGCGTACAGGTCGTCCATGATCCGCTGGGCCTCCTTGGCCGGGACCATGGAGCGGACGGCGACCCAGCCCTCGTTGTGCAGGGGCGAGATGGTCGGCGATTCGAGGCCCGGGGTGAGGGCGACGGCCTGCTCCAGGTGCTCGGCCCGGCAGTCGTAGTCCATCATCACGTAGGCGCGGGCGACCAGGACGCCCTGCAGGCGGCGCAGGAACTGCTCGACCTTGGGGTCGTCGGTCTCGGCGCCGGTGCGCCGGATGACGACCGCCTCGGACTTCATGATCGGCTCGCCGAACACTTCGAGGCCCGCGTTGCGCAGCGAGGTGCCGGTCTCCACGACGTCCGCGATGACCTGGGCGACACCCAGCTCGATGGCGGTCTCGACGGCGCCGTCCAGGTGGACGACGGAGGCGTCGACGCCGCTGTCGGCGAGGTGCTTGGCGACGATGCCCTCGTACGAGGTCGCGACGGTCTTGCCCGCGAGATCCGCGATGGTGCTCGCCGTGCCCGGCTTCGCCGCGAAGCGGAAGGTGGAGCGTGCGAAGCCGAGCGGCAGGATCGTCTCGGCGTTCGCGCCCGAGTCGATCAGGAGGTCCTGACCGGTGATGCCGATGTCGAGCTTGCCGGCCGAGACATAGATCGCGATGTCCTTGGGCCGGAGGTAGAAGAACTCGACTTCGTTGTCCGGGTCGACGAGGACGAGTTCCTTGGACTCCTTGCGCTGCTGGTATCCGGCCTCATGGAGCATCGCCGACGCAGGTCCGGACAGTGAACCCTTGTTGGGGACGGCGATGCGCAGCATGAGGGCGGATTCCTTTGCGTTCAGGGGAGTCTGAGTCTGGTGACGGGAGCCGGCTGGGGCGTACGGCTCAGAGATGCGCGTACACGTCGTCGAGGGAGATGCCGCGGGCGACCATCATCACCTGCACGTGGTAGAGGAGCTGGGAGATCTCCTCGGCCGCGGCTTCCTTGCCCTCGTGCTCGGCGGCCATCCAGACTTCGGCGGCCTCCTCGACGACCTTCTTGCCGATGGCATGGACGCCCTTGTCCACCAGCTCGGCGGTGCGCGATGTGGCGGGGTCGCCGTTGGCGGCCTTGTGCTGGAGCTCGGCGAAGAGCTCCTCGAAAGTCTTCTTGGACATGATGTCGCTTACTTTACGCGGCTTCCCGACCCCGCTCACCGCCAGGGTTCGGAGATCGTACGCAGCGTGGTCGCGGTGGCGACGGCGGCGGTGACCGCTTCGTGCCCCTTGTCCTCGCGAGAGCCCTCGATGCCCGCCCTGTCCAGGGCCTGCTCCTCGGTGTCACAGGTGAGGACGCCGAAGCCGACGGGGACTCCGGTGTCGATGCTGACCTGGGTCAGGCCCTGGGTGACGCCCTGGCACACGTACTCGAAGTGCGGGGTCCCGCCGCGGATGACGACGCCGAGCGCCACGATCGCGTCGTAGCCACGGCCCGCGAGGACCTTGGCGACGACCGGCAGCTCGAAGCTGCCGGGCACGCGCAGGACGGTCGGCTCGTCGATGCCGAGCTCGTGCAGGGCGCGCAGCGCGCCGTCGACGAGGCCGTCCATGACCTTCTCGTGCCACTGGGCGGCGATCACCGCGACCCGCAGGTCTCCGCAGTTCTTCACGCTCAGTTCGGGTGCACCCTTGCCGCTCACGCGCTTCTCCTGGTTCTCGAATGCCGGTGGATCTTGGAATGCCGGTGGTTCTCGTATGCCGGTACTTACTGATTGCCGCAGGCGGACACCTCAGGGGTGTCGAGCCAGGGCAGGTCGTGCCCCATCCGGTCCCGCTTGGTGCGCAGGTACCGGAGGTTGTGCTCGCCCGCCTGGACCGCCATGGGCTCGCGTCCGGTGACCTTCAGGCCGTGCCGGATCACCGCGTCGGTCTTGTCGGGGTTGTTCGTCATCAGGCGCACGCTGCGGACGCCGAGGTCGTCCAGGATCCTCGCGCCCGCTCCGTAGTCCCGGGCGTCGGCGGGCAGGCCGAGTTCCAGGTTGGCGTCCAGGGTGTCGCTGCCGCGCTCCTGGAGTTCGTAGGCGCGCAGCTTGGAGAGCAGGCCGATGCCGCGCCCCTCGTGGCCGCGGAGGTAGACCACGATGCCGCGTCCCTCGTCCGTGATGCGCCGCATGGACGCCTCCAGCTGGGGACCGCAGTCGCAGCGAAGGGAGTGGAAGACGTCGCCGGTCAGGCACTCGGAGTGGATGCGCACGAGGACGTCGTCGCCCTCGCCGATCTCGCCGTGGACGAGGGCGACGTGCTCGACCCCGTCGACGGTGGAGCGGTAGCCGAACGCCGTGAACTCGCCGAAGGCGGTGGGCAGGCGGACCTCGGCCTCGCGGCGGACCGTCGGCTCGGAGCTGCTGCGGTAGGCGATCAGGTCCTCGATGGAGATGATCGTCAGGCCGTGCTTGCGGGCGAACGGGATCAGCTCCGGCAGGCGGAGCATCGTGCCGTCCTCGCCCGCGATCTCGACGATCGCGCCGGCCGGGCGCAGGCCCGCGAGGCGTGCCAGGTCGACCGCGGCCTCGGTGTGGCCGTTGCGGACCAGGACGCCGCCGGACTTGGCGCGCAGCGGGAAGATGTGTCCTGGCCGCACGAAGTCGGCGGGCTCGTACGTGCCCGCGGCGAGCATCTGGAGCGTGGTGGCGCGGTCGGCGGCCGAGATGCCGGTGCTGACGCCGTGCGCGGCGCTCGCGTCGACGGAGACGGTGAAGGCCGTCCGCATCGACTCGGTGTTGTTCTCGACCATCTGCGGGAGCCGGAGGCGGTCAAGTTCGTCGCCCTCCATGGGCGCGCAGATCAGGCCGCGGCACTCGCTCATCATGAAGGCGATGATCTCGGGCGTCGCCTTCTCGGCCGCGATGACGAGGTCGCCCTCGTTCTCGCGGTCCTCGTCGTCGACGACCACGACGGGCCGCCCTGCGGCGATGTCGCGGATGGCCGCCTCTACGGGGTCGAGTGCGAGGTCCGAGGCGTCTTCTTCGTGACCCGTGCTGTACCAAACAGGTGCCGCAGTCATGCCGGGGCTCCTTCCATGACGGGCTGCGAGGACGCAGAGCGCGACCGCAGCCACCAGTCGCGCATGCCCCACAGGACAAGAGCGAGGTAGATGACGTACACGAGGCCGGAGAAGGCCAGGCCACTGCTGAACGCGAGCGGTACCCCGACCACGTCGACGAGCAGCCAGGCGAACCAGAACTCGACCAGACCGCGGGCCTGGGCGACCATCGCGGCGAGGGTGCCGACGAAAATGTAGGCGTCGGGCCAGGGGTTCCAGGACAGGTCGGGCACGGCGGAGAACAGGGCGCCGACCGCGAGGGTGCCTGCGGCCGTGCCGCCGAGCAGCACCCCGCGCTCCTTCCAGGTCGCGAACCGGACGGCGATGGAGCCGTCCTGTGCCTGCTGCTTGCCGTTGGTCCACAGGCGCCAGCCCCACAGGGCCACGCCGATGACGAGGAGTTGCTTGCCGACACCGCCGGAGAGGTGGGCGGAGGCGTACGCGCCGACGAGGATGACGCCCGACAGGAACTGGGCCGGCCAGGTCCATATGGAGCGCCGCCAACCGAGGGCGAGGGCGATCAGGCCGATGGTGTTGCCCACCATGTCGGACCAGATCACATGCTGCCCGAAGGCCGTGAAGGCTTCGGAGTTGAGCCAGTTCACTTGGTGGCCTCCTGGGCTCCGACCGCGGGGTGTGCGCGGTCGCCGAGCATCCGCTCGACGTACTTCGCGATGATGTCCACCTCGAGGTTGACCGGGTCGCCGGGCTGCTTGATGCCGAGCGTGGTCAGGGCGAGGGTGGTGGGGATGAGGCTGATGGTGAAGTAGTCGGGCCCGGCGTCGACCACCGTCAGGCTGACGCCGTCGACGGTGATGGAGCCCTTCTCCACGACGTAGCGGGAAAGGTCCGCGGGGAGCGAGACCTTGACGATCTCCCAGTTCTCGGAGGGCTTGCGCTCGACGATCTCGCCGGTTCCGTCGACGTGTCCCTGCACGATGTGGCCCCCGAGGCGGTCGCCGACCGCGGTGGGCCGCTCCAGGTTGACCCGCGATCCTGCCGCGAGCGCTCCCAGGCTGGACCGGTTCAGGGTCTCGGCCATCACATCGGCGGTGAACTCGTCGCCCTCGTGCTCCACGACCGTCAGACAGACGCCGTTGACCGCGATGGAGTCGCCGTGCTTCGCGCCGTCGGTGACGACGGGGCCACGGACGCGGAAGCGCGATGCGTCGTCCAGGTTCTCGACGGCGGTGATCTCGCCCAGCTCTTCGACGATTCCGGTGAACACTTCAGTGCTCCTTCGCTACGAGGGTCGCGGTGACGCGCAGATCGGGGCCGATGCGTACGGTCTCGCTCACGTCGAGCCGCAACGCTTCGGTGATGGTCGTGATTCCGCCGCCGGTCAGGGCGGCGGGGCCCGCTCCGAGCAGGACGGGGGCGAGATAGGCGACGACGCGGTCGACGGCGCCCGCGGCGACGAAGGCTCCGGCGAGCGTCGGACCGCCTTCGAGGAGGACGGAACGCACCCCGCGCGCGTGCAGCTCGTCGAGGAGGGCATGGATGTCCAACCCGCCGTCCGCACGCGGGAGTCGCAGCGTCTCCGCCTCGCCCGCGGGGGTCACGTTGTCGGCGACCGCGACGAGCGTGGGCGCCGCGTCGTCCAGGACGCGGGCGCCGGGTGCCACCGCGGTGCCGTTCGTGTCGACGACGACGCGCAGCGGCTGGACGGCGCCTTCGATGCCCCGCACGGCGAGGTGCGGGTCGTCGGCGCGCTGGGTGCCGGAGCCGACGACGACCGCGTCGCACTCGGCGCGCAGGCGGTGGACGTCGGCGCGGGCCTCGGCGGATGTGATCCAGCGGCTGCTGCCGTCGGCCGCGGCGATGCGGCCGTCGAGCGTCGCGGCGTACTTCCAGGTGACGTGCGGGCGGCCGAGCCGCACGGAGGTCAGCCAGGCGGCGTTGCCTGCGGCGGCCTCGTCCTCCAGCAGGCCCGATTCCACGTCGACCCCGGCGGTACGCAGTCGCTGCGCGCCCCCGGTCGCCGCCGGGTTCGGGTCGCCGACCGCGTAGACGACGCGGGCGATCCCGGCGTCGATGAGCGCCTGGGCGCAGGGGCCGGTGCGTCCGGTGTGGTTGCAGGGTTCGAGGGTGACCAGGGCGGTGGCGCCGCGGGCCTCTTCGCCGGCCGCGCGCAGGGCGTGGACCTCGGCGTGCGGGCCGCCCGCGCGCTGGTGGTAGCCCTCGCCGACGGTCTCTCCGGAAGCGTTGATGATCACGCATCCGACGACCGGGTTGGGGCTGGTGGAGCCGAGTCCGAGCGCGGCGAGCGTGATGGCGCGGCGCATGGCGACACGCTCGTGCTCATTCGCTGCGACTGCGGGGGCGCTGGCCACCGGGTCCTCCTGCCTCATAGGGCACGGACTCCGGGGCCTGTCGATGACGACAGAATGTACGGACTGCGGCATCGGGAGCGACGCCGGAAACGAGACCTCTCCCTGGGGAACCCGACAGAGCCGGGTATCCCAAAAACAAGCCACTCGGCGACGTGCACGAATGCCCGCCCGCCGCGCACTGCCTCCCATCCGGACTTTCACCGTCGGTCCAGGAGTTTCACCTGGTCAACCGACCGCTGGAGGCGGCCGGGTCGCGGACTGTAACCGCCGGTTCGGAATTACACCGACCCCGGAGTGCGCTGCTTTTGGTACGAGGCCAGTGTGCCACGCCTGATCGACGCCCATACGGGCGAACCCCTGTGGCCTGGCTCACAGCAGCCAGTGACAGGACTCTGACCGGCGGTGACGAAGGCTCCTCTGGCACGCTGAGCGCGTGACGACCACTGCACTGGCCGATGAATTCGTGTCCCATCGCCCCCGTATGTTCTCGCTCGCCTACCGCATGCTCGGCTCCGCCCAGGAGGCGGAGGACGCCGTTCAGGACGCGTATCTGCGCTGGAGCGGCGCGGACCGCCCGGCCATCGGGCAGCCCGCGGCCTGGCTGGCCAAGGTCGTCACCAACCTCTGTCTGAACAGGCTGACTTCGGCGCGTGCGCGGCGCGAGGAGTACGTGGGGCCCTGGCTCCCGGAGCCGGTCGTCACGTCGGGCGGCGCGCTCGGCCCGCTGGAGTCGGCGGAGCAGCGGGACGCGGTGTCGATGGCGCTGCTGATCCTTCTGGAACGGCTCACGCCGGTGGAGCGCGCGGTGTTCGTGCTGCGGGAGGCGTTCGCCTACAGCCATCGGGACATCGCCGGTGTCCTGGACATCGGCGAGGCCAACTGCCGCCAGCTGTACCGCAGGGCGACGCGGGCGGTGGCCGAGGAGCGGGCGCGGTTCGACGCGGCGGCGGAGCGGCGGGACAGGTTCGTGGAGTCGTTCGTCGCGGCGGCCCGTGAGGGGGATCTCGCGGGCCTGGAGAAGATGCTGGCGGCGGACGTGACGTGGTGGAGCGACGGCGGCGGCAAGGTCACCGCCGCGCGCAGGCCGGTCGTCGGTCGCGACAAGGTGCTGCGGTTCCTGCTGGGCGGCATGAAGAACTTCGCGTACGCCATGGACCTCTCGTACGCCGAGGTCAACGGCGCGACGGCGGTGGTCGCGCGGATGGCGGGGACGGCGGGGACGGTCGTGGGCGTCGCGTCGTTCGTGTTCCGGGACGGCCTGGTCGGCGAGGTGCAGGCGGTGGTCAATCCCGACAAGCTCGTCTTCGTGGCGGGGCAGCTGTCACATTCCTGAGGGCTGCCCGGTTCTCAGCCGGTGAAGGACGTCTGCCCGGCGTCCCGTACCGATCGGCGAAGGAGCCCTGCAATGACCACGATCCTGGTGACCGGCGGCACCGGCACGCTCGGCCGTCCGGTGACCGAGCGGCTGCGCGCGGAGGGCCACGACGTACGCGTCCTGAGCCGCCACGCCCAGCCGTACGCCGTCGACCTGCGCGAGGGCGGGGCCGGGCTCGACGCGGCCGTGGCGGGCGCGGACGTGATCGTGCACTGCGCGACCTCGCCGCGCGGCGGCGACGAGCGGGCCTCGGGTCATCTCGTCGAGGCCGCACGCCGGGCCCGGGTCCCGCACCTGGTCTACATCTCGATCGTCGGCGTGGACCGGGTGCCGCTCGGCTACTACCGCTCGAAGCTCGCCGTCGAGAAGCTGGTCGAGGAGTCGGGCATCGGCTGGACGGTGCTGCGGACCACGCAGTTCCACGATCTGGTGGCCCGGATCCTGGACGCGTCGGCGAAGCTTCCGGTGATGCTGCTGCCCAGGGGCGTCAGCGACCAGCCGATCGAGGTCACCGAAGTCGCGGACCGGCTGGCGGAGTTGGCGCTCGCACCGCCGGCCGGACGGGTCGACGACATGGGAGGCCCCGAGGTGCGAACGCTCCCCGAGCTGGCCCGCGCCTACCTACGGGCGACCGGGAAGCGACGGCCACTGCTGCCGGTGCCGCTCGCGGGGAAGGCGTACCGCGGCATGCGCGAGGGCGGACACCTGACACCCCGACAGGCTGTGGGCAAGGGCACGTTCGAGGAGTTCCTGGCGGTGCAGCGGGGTGGACGACGATGAGCGAGCCCTGCCGGGCGGGTGGGACCGAGCCGCCCTCAGCCGCACGGGGCGAGCCGAACCCTGCGGGCAGCAAGAAGCAGGGCCAATCCGCCGACGGCCCACGTGACCAACGGCCGACGGCACGGAAGGCCTCGGACCGGCGGGCCCCGGACCAGCAGGCCCCGGATCGGCGGACCCCAGCCCGACAGCCCGCGGACCAGCAGAGCCCAAGCCGACAGCCCGCGGACCAACAGGCCTCGGACCGGCGGACCCCGGACCAGCAGCCTGCGGACCGGCACACCTCGGACACCCCGGCCCCGCAGGCCCCCGCAGCAGCCGGACGGCACGGGCGGGGTGCCGGTGAGGGCAGTCGCGCCGTGCGGCGGGCCGGGCATGGCAGTGCGCCGGTTCTCCGCGGCGGGCTGATCTTTCTTGCCGTCACTCAATTCGCCGTCGGATTCTGGCAGTTGCTGGCGCCCCGGTCCTTCTTCGGCGTGCTGTGGGTGTCCACCCTGCCCCCGTACAACGAACACCTGATGCGCGACCTGGGCGCGATGGTGCTTGCGCTCGGGGTGGTCGTGGCGGCGGCCGCGCGGAGCATGGAGCCGCGTCTCGTCGCCGTCGCGCTCGCCGCCGACCTGACCTTCACCGTGCCGCACCTGATCTTCCACTCGGCGCACTCGGGCCACCTGTCAGCCGGGGCGGCAGGCACGCTGCTCGCGCTCCTCGGGGGCGCCGTCCTGCTCCCGGCCTGGCTGCTGCTGCTCGCGGCTAAGGACGTGGGCCGAAAAGATCGTCCTGCGCCGCGTCCCTAGCGGCGAGCAGCGCGCCCCGCAGCACCGCCGAGCCGCCGAGCACGCTCGCCCGCACCTCGGTGCGCAGCGGTGACA
>NZ_BAAAUG010000035.1:43813-47486 GCF_039533825.1 Streptomyces rectiviolaceus | reverse complement strand
CAGCGACGTCCAGGCCGGCGACCGCGCACTGACCGCGGGCACGGTCCTCGGCGCCCCGCAGATCGGCCTGCTCGCCGCGATCGGCGGCGGCACGGTCAAGGTGCGCCCGCGCCCCCGCGTGGTCGTCATGTCCACTGGCAGCGAACTGGTCCAGCCCGGCGAGGAGTTGGCCAAGGGCCAGATCTACGACTCCAACAGCTTCGCCCTCACCGCCGCCGCCCGCGACGCCGGAGCCATCGCCTACCGCGTGGGCGCCGTCGCCGACGACGCCGAGACGCTGCGCTCCACCATCGAGGACCAGCTGATCCGCGCCGACCTCATCGTCACCACGGGCGGCGTCAGCGTCGGCGCGTACGACGTGGTGAAGGAGGCCCTCTCCTCGATCGGGGACGAGGACGAGGCGGGCAGCGGCATCGAGTTCCGCAAGCTCGCCATGCAGCCGGGCAAGCCGCAGGGCTTCGGCTCCATCGGCCCCGACCACACCCCCCTGCTCGCCCTGCCGGGCAACCCGGTGTCGTCGTACGTCTCCTTCGAGATCTTCGTGCGTCCCGCGGTGCGCGCCCTGATGGGCCTTGCTGACGTCCACCGGCCCACGGCGCGCGCGGTGCTCGCCGCCGACAAGGCGATGACCTCCCCTGCGGGGAAGCGGCAGTTTCTGCGCGGGCAGTACGACGCCGATGCGGGCAGCGTGCGTCCCGTGGGCGGCGCGGGCTCCCACCTCGTCGCGGCCCTCGCGCACGCGAACGCGCTGATCGTCGTCCCGGAGGACACCACATCGGTGGAGCCGGGCGCCGACGTCGAAGTGGTCCTGCTCGGCTGAAAGGCGCTCCCGCGCGGTACGGTGTCGCGCACATAGGCCCCCTTGCGCCGCACCGCGGGAGGGCCCGGACCGGGAGCGCCACAGCACATGACTGCGATTTCCCGGGGGGAGACCCCCGGACCCCCTGACGAGCAGCGACTGACGCACATCGATGAGGCGGGCGCCGCCCGCATGGTCGACGTATCCGCGAAGGACGTGACCGCGCGCACCGCCCGCGCCAGTGGCCGCGTCCTGGTCTCGCCCCGCGTGATCGAGCTGCTGCGCGGGGAAGGCGTCCCCAAGGGCGACGCCCTGGCCACCGCGCGGATCGCGGGCATCATGGGCGCCAAACGCACGCCCGACCTGATCCCGCTCTGCCACCCGCTGGCCGTCTCCGGAGTGAAACTCGACCTCTCCGTAGAGGACGACGCCGTCGCGATCCTCGCCACCGTGAAGACGACGGACCGTACGGGCGTCGAGATGGAGGCCCTCACCGCCGTGACCGTCGCAGCCCTCACGGTGATCGACATGGTCAAGGCCGTCGACAAGGGCGCGGTCATCACGGACGTACGCGTCGAGGAGAAGACCGGCGGCAAGTCCGGGGACTGGAGCCGCGAAGGAGCCGGAGCATGACGGCTTACCGCGCGCTCGTCGTCACGGCCTCCAACCGCGCCGCCGCAGGCGTCTACGCCGACCGGGGAGGCCCGATCATCGCCGAGGCGCTTGCCGCGCTCGGCTTCGAGGTCGAAGGCCCCCAGGTCGTCCCCGACGGCGACCCCGTCGAGCAGGCCCTGCGCGCCGGATCCGCCGCAGGATACGACGTGATCCTCACCACAGGCGGCACCGGCATCTCGCCCACCGACCGCACCCCCGAGGCCACCCGCGCCGTCATCGACCACGAAGTGCCGGGCATCCCGGAGGCGATCCGCGCCTACGGCAGGGAGAAGATCCCCACGGCCGCGCTGTCCCGAGGTCTCGCCGGAGTCGCCGGGCGCACGCTCATCGTGAACCTGCCGGGCTCCACCGGCGGCGTACGGGACGGCCTGGCCGTCCTGGAGCCCCTGCTCACGCACGCCATCGAGCAGCTCCGGGGCGGCGACCATCCCAGACCCGCGGGTGGTGCGAGCTGAACAGCCCTTCCTGGCCCGTCGAGCTGACGGACGGCGATGTCGCCCTCCGTCCGATAAAGATGCGCGACCAGAGGCCCTGGCGTGAGGTCAACCGGCGCAACCGGGACTGGCTGCGCCCCTGGGAGGCGACCATCCCGCCGCCCACGCCCAGCGGCCCGATCGTGCACCGCCCGACGTACCGTCAGATGGTCCGGCATCTGCGCGCCGAGGCGCACGCCGGGCGCATGCTGCCCTTCGTGATCGAGTACCAGGGGCGGCTCGTAGGGCAGTTGACGGTCGCCGGGATCACCTGGGGGTCGATGTGCTCGGGCCATGTCGGCTACTGGGTCGACCAGTCGGTCGCGGGCCGCGGTGTGATGCCGACCGCCGTCGCCCTCGCGGTCGACCATTGCTTCCGGTCGGTCGGGCTGCATCGTATCGAGGTCTGTATTCGCCCCGAGAACGGGCCAAGTCGCAGGGTCGTGGAGAAACTCGGATTCCGCGAGGAGGGGCTCCGTCCACGTTATCTCCACATCGACGGTGCCTGGCGCGACCATCTTGTCTTCGCGCTCACCGCGGAAGAGGTACCGGAAGGGTTGCTGCGGCGCTGGCACCAGGCACGACCTCGGAACACCGCGTAAATAGAATAAGTGTTTGAAATTGATCGGTGATCGACCGTCTGGGGCCCGACTTGGTCCCTCTGAGGCATTAATTTCACGGTCCCGGTGGCCTGTTGATCGCATCAGTCACAAAAAAAGTTCGAGATATCAGCCAGATCGTGCGACACACCGGCTCAATTGGCAGATGGCCTCAACCAAACCCCTCTACCGTGTGAGGCGTGAGCAGCAGCGGCCTCATCTACGCAGTCATCGTCGGGGCCTGGGCCGCCTACTTGGTGCCGATGTGGCTCCGTAGGCAGGACGAGCTCAATGAAGCCCGTCCGACGGAACGCTTCAGCACCGCCATCCGGCTCTTGTCCGGACGGGCGGGGATGGAGCGCCGGTACGCCAAGGACCTGCAAGCGCGCTCGCCTGAAGAGGAGGAGTCGCGCGACCCGGACAACGTCACCGGCTCGGTGGACGTCCGGGCCTTCGTCGCGCCTCCGCACCGACAGGGCGGACAGAGCGGACAGGAAGAGCGGCCCGAGCCGCAGGGCAAGGCGCCGGTCAAACCCCAGGCGCAGCAGCCCTCGGCGAGGCCGCCGACGCAGCAGCCTCCGGCACGGTCCCAGGCCCAGCCCGCGGCGAAGCCCCCGGCCAAGCCCACCGTGAAGGCCCAGGTGAACTCGCAGGCGCAGGCGCAGGCGCACGCGCAGGCCCAGGCCCAGGCGCAGGCTTCGGCACAGGCCCCGGGTCAGTCCGCCGCGCGGCCTCAGCAGTCGCACGCCCGGCGGGCCGCGTCGGCGGAAGCCGCCGCGCGCGCCCGGCGCACGAAGGTGCTCGCGCGCCGTCGGCGTACGACGGTGATGCTGTTCGTCGCCTTCACGATCGGCACGATCGTCGCCGCGGTCGGCGGGCTCGCGTTCCTCTGGGCGCCCGCCGCACCGGCCGCGCTCCTGAGCGCGTACATCGTGTATCTGCGAGGCCAGGAGCGGCGCCGCTTCACCTACACCATGGACCGGCGCCGTGCCGAGGTCGCGGCGCAGCGGCTGCGGGAGCGTCAGCCGCGCAGGCGTGCGTCGAGCGGCGCGGAAGCCGCGGTCGACGCTGCCGACGTTGATCAGGTTCTCCAGGACCCAGCGGGCCACGCGTTCGTGCTCGGCCAC
>NZ_BAAAUG010000035.1:0-43736 GCF_039533825.1 Streptomyces rectiviolaceus | reverse complement strand
GACGGAGACCGGACTCTCCGCGCTCGCCGCCGACCGCCGCGCCCTGGTGGAGCAGACCGACCACGCGGAGTGGGTCGACCAGCAGCGCGAGCGGCAGCGCCGCCCGGGGCACGGCGACAGCTGGGACCCGGTGCCGGTGCCCCTGCCGACGTACGTGACCGCGCCGGTCGCCCCGCGGGCCACCGGTGATGTCGACCTGGGCGCGCCCGATGCCTGGAGCTCGGCGCGGTCGAGCTCCGTGGAGCCCGCCGCCGATGAGCCGGACGAGAGCGAGTACGCAGAGCACGCCGAGTACAGCGAGTACGGCGAGTACGCCGACGGCACAGAAGGCGTCGACGGCGTCGACGGCGTGGACGGAGTCGGTGGCCGCAGTGACGCACGGCGGGCCGCGGCCGCGCGCCGTGCCCGCGAGCGCGGACGCACGCCGCTCTTCGATCAGTACGAGGAAGGTGAGCGGCCGCGGGCCGCCAACGAGTGAGGCCTGACCAGCCAGGTGACCAGCCAGGAACGGATTTCCGAGCACCCGGATCGGGATGCTAGAGTTTCACTCGTTGCAAGGGCCTGTGGCGCAGTCTGGTAGCGCACCTCGTTCGCATCGAGGGGGTCTGGGGTTCAAATCCCCACAGGTCCACTGCACATGAGATCCCGTCCAGTTCATCGAACTGGGCGGGATCTTTGCTGTGCCTCAGAGAAGCTGTGCCCCAGAGAAAATGAAGCGTCGGAGGACTACAGGGCCTTCGCGAAGCAGCGGCTCAGGTCCTCGAAGCGGTAGTGGCCGAACTTGGTGGGGGCCGGGGTGTAGCCGGTCGAGGTGTAGAGGGCTATGGCCTCCGGCTGCTTCGCGCCCGTCTCCAGGACCATGCGCGTGCGGCCTGCCGCCCTCGCGTCGTCCTCCAGGGCCGTCAGGATGCGGCGGGCCAGGCCGAGGCCGCGGGCCTCCGGTGTGACGTACATGCGCTTGATCTCGGCGTCGCCGTGCGCGTAGCCCTCGTCGTTCTCCTCGTGACCGCGCCAGCCGCCGGTGGCCAGCGGGGTGCCGTTCTCGTCGTACGCGATGAGGTACGCGCCGTGCGGTGCCGCGAACATGGCCGGGTCGAGGGGTGTGACGTCGCCCTCGTCGCCGTACCGCTCCGCGTACTCGAGCTGGACGCGGTCGTTGAGCTTGACCGCGTCGGGGTGGTCGAAGGGGGTGGGGCGCAGCTCGACGGCGGACCGCTGCGGCGATGGCTGGATACTCATGCGAATCATCGTACTTCTATGCGGTGGAGTGCGGGTATCCATTAAGTGTGCCGGTATCGCTCCCGGATGCTCCCGGTATCGTTCCCGGATGCTCACTGTGACCTCTGTGAATGTGAACGGGCTGCGCGCCGCCGCCAAGAAGGGCTTCGTCGAGTGGCTCGCCGAGACCTCGGCCGACGTGCTCTGCCTCCAGGAGGTGCGGGCCGAGCCGCAGCAGCTGCCGGACGAGGTGCGGGAGCCCGAGGGCTGGCACGTCGTGCACGCCCCGGCCGCCGCCAAGGGGCGCGCGGGCGTCTCCCTCTATACGCGCCGTGAGCCGGACCGGGTGCAGGTCGGGTTCGGGTCGCAGGAGTTCGACGGCAGTGGGCGGTACGTCGAGGCCGATCTGCCCGGGGTCACGGTCGCGAGCCTCTATCTGCCCTCCGGTGAGGTCGGCACGGTGCGGCAGGACGAGAAGATCCGCTTCATGGGGGAGTTCCTCACGTACCTGAAGGGGCTCAAGGAGCGGGCCGCCGCCGAGGGGCGTCAGGTCGTGGTCTGCGGTGACTGGAACATCGCGCACCAGGAGGCCGACCTCAAGAACTGGAAGGGCAACAAGAAGAACTCGGGCTTCCTGCCCGAGGAGCGTGCCTGGCTCAGTGAGGTCTTCGAGGGGGACGCCGGCTACGTCGACGTGGTGCGGGCGCTGCATCCCGACGTCGAGGGGCCCTACTCCTGGTGGTCCTACCGGGGGCGTGCCTTCGACAACGACACGGGCTGGCGGATCGATTACCACGTGGCGACGCCGGGGCTCGCGGAGCGTGCGGTCAAGGGTTTCGTGGAGCGGGCGGCCAGTCATGAGCAGCGGTGGTCGGACCATGCGCCCGTCACGGTGGTCTACGACATGTGAGGCCGCGCGGCGCCATGGCATGTTGCGGACACGTACCTGACAATGACTCAACTGTCAGCCGTGTGGGGGAGACTTCATGTCCGGTATGTCATCGCTGTCTCGTCGGGGTGTGCTGCTCGGGGCTCTGGGAGCCGGGATCGGGGCGGGGCTGCCGCTGGCTGCCGCGTCGTCCGCCGCCGCTTCCGGTGGGGTGCCGCGGGGGACGCCGCCCGTGCTCCTCACTGAGCAGGCGACCCAGCAGATCCTCGTGCTCGACCCGCGGCGCAGGGTCTGGGACACGGAGGCCGATCCGTCCGTGGTGCGGTGGGCGTTCTCGCCGATGAGACACGGGGGGTGGGAGGACCTTCGGCCCGAGTACAGCTGGGTGTATCCGAGCGAGTCGAAGGTGCGCAGACTCAAAGGGCGTACGTATGTCCTGACGACCGCGTCCTTCGGCTTCGTCGCCGTCGTCGACTACCCCTCGGGCAGGCGCTACTGGGGCACGGCCATCGGCCCCGGCGACGACCTCTTCAATCCGCACAGCGCGGAGATCCTGCCGGACGGCAACGTCGCGGTGGCGTGCAGCACCGGCGCGCTGGTCAGGCTGTACGCGGCGTCGCAGGGGCCGCATGCCTCGCGGTACGCGGAGGCGGAGCTCAAGGGCGCGCACGGGCTGCACTGGGACGGCAGGCGTGAGGTGCTGTGGGCCATCGGCGACGACGAGCTGGTCACGTACGCGGTGGGTGGCACGCGGGCCCGGCCCACGCTGACGCGCCGGTCCTCGGTCGGGCTCCCGGTCGGGACGCCGGGCAAGACCCCTGGTGGGCATGACCTCTTCCCTGTGGCCGGGCGTCGTGGGCGGCTCTGGGTGACGACGAACGCGTCCGTCTTCCAGTACGACATCGGGGGCGAGGCCTTCGTGCAGGACTTCGCCGGGGCCGGGGAGATCTCCCGGAAGTCGGTCAAGGGCGTCGGCGACGATCCGCGGACGGGGCAGGTCATCAGCACCGTGCCGGAGGGCGGCCTTGAGGAGACCTGGTGGACGACCAAGGTGAGCGTCCATCAGCCGCGGGGGGAGTATGAGCTGGTGGGCGGCGGGATTTACAAGGCTCGGTGGTTCCTGCCGAGGTAGGGGGTGGGGTGGGGTGGGGCACCGGCTTCGCCGAGTTCGTCCTCAACCGCCGGACGGGCCCGGGCTAATGATCCTTCGGCTTCTCCGATGCCAGGCGGCGGTCCAGTGCCATCGACAGTTCCGCCTCCACCACGCTCTTCGCCAGCGGGCGCAGGCGCTCGATGCCGACGTCGCCCGCATCGGCGGGCGTGTGCGTGCGGATGATCGTGACGAACAACTCCGCGAGCGCGTCCGCGTGTTCGCGCACGCGCTGGCCCGCCTCCAGGACCGCCGCGAGCGGGATGCCCTCGCGGACCAGGGCCGATGAGACGTCCAGGAGGCGGCGGCTCACGTGGACGATCTCCTCGCCGTCCGTGCCGAGGTAGCCGAGGTCCAGGGCCGCCGCGAGGTTCTCGGGGGTGACCTCGCCCGCGAAGTGGTCGGCCAGTTCCTCGGGGGTGAGGCGGACCGGGGTCTCCTCGGTGGGTTCGCCGATGCCCAGGAGTTCGCCGACGTCGCGGCCGTTCTCGAAGGCCTCCGCGAGTTCCGCGATGCCGCTCAGGGTGTGGCCGCGGTCCAGGAGCGCGGCGATCGTCCGCAGCCTGGCCAGGTGGTGGTCGTCGTACCAGGCGATGCGGCCCTCGCGGCGGGGCGGCGGGATCAGGCCGCGCTCACGGTAGAAGCGCACGGTGCGCACCGTGATGCCGGCCGCCTTGGCCAGCTCCTCCATGCGGTACTCGCGTGTCTCTGCCACGGCAGCAGCCTATGTGCTGCCGGATCGTGCGGGTGTTCTACCTGTTGTACCGGCGGTAACTCGCGACGCCAGACCCCTACCCATCAGTACGCAGCTGTTCTACGCTCCCCATTGCGCCAGTGGTCACTGGCAGAGTCGTGAAGCAGTTCGGGAGGCGGCGGCATGGCCGAGGACGAGCGCCAGCAGGAGCGCGGGCAGGGGCGCGGGCAGGAGCGCGGGCAAGGCGGCGAACGCGAGCACGTGCGGGTGGCGGTGATCGGGTCAGGGTTCGGCGGGCTCGGCGCCGCGGTCCGGCTGCGCCGGGAAGGCGTCACCGACTTCGTCGTCCTGGAGCGGGCCGGCGCGGTGGGCGGCACCTGGCGGGACAACAGCTACCCGGGCTGCGCGTGCGACGTGCCCTCGCATCTGTACTCGTTCTCCTTCGCGCCCAACCCCGACTGGCCGCGCACCTTCTCGGGCCAGGAGAAGATCCAGGAGTACCTGGAGCAGATCGCCGACACCTTCCGCCTCCGCTCGCACATCCGCCTCAACACCGAGGTGACGCAGCTGCGTTGGGACGCGGACAACCTGTGGTGGGAGGTCGAGACCACCAACGGCACCCTTACCGCCGACGTCGTCGTCTCCGCCACCGGACCGCTCTCCGACCCCAAGCTCCCCGACATCCCGGGCCTGGATACCTTCGAGGGCAAGGTCTTCCACTCCGCGCGCTGGGACCACGACTACGACCTGCGCGGCAAGCGCGTCGCGATGATCGGCACCGGTGCGTCCGCCATCCAGATCGTGCCCGCCATCCAGCGCGAGGTCGGCAAGCTGACCCTCTTCCAGCGCACCCCGCCCTGGGTGATGCCGCGCATGGACCGCGCCATCAGCAAGGCCGAGCGCTGGCTGCACCGCCAGCTGCCGTTCACCACGCACGCCCGGCGCGGAATCCTGTGGGGCATACGGGAGTTGCAGGTCCAGGCGTTCACCAAGCGGCCGAACGAGCTCGGCGCGGTCGAGCAGATCGCCAAGCGGAACATCGCCCGTGCCATCAAGGATCCGGCACTCCGGGCCAAGCTGACACCTTCGTACCGCATCGGCTGCAAGCGGATCCTGCTCTCCAACACCTACTACCCGGCGCTCGCGCAGCCCAATGTCGACGTCGTCGCCAGCGGGCTCAGCGAGGTGCGCGGGAACACCGTCGTCGCAGCGGACGGCACCGAGACCGAGGTCGACGTGATCATCTTCGGTACGGGGTTCCATGTGACGGACATGCCGATCGCCGACCGCGTGGTGGGCGCCGACGGCGGGACGCTGATGGAGTCCTGGAAGGAGGGGATGAAGTCGCTGCGCGGCGCCACTGCCGCAGGCTTCCCCAACTTCATGACGGTCATCGGCCCGAACACCGGTCTAGGCAACTCCTCGATGATCCTGATGATCGAGTCCCAGCTGAACTATCTCGCCGACTACATGCGGCAGTTGAACGTTCTGGGCGACCGCGCCGCGCTCGCCGTGCGGACGAGCGCCGTGCACGCCTGGAACGACAAGGTCCAGGAGCGCATGAAGCGCACCGTGTGGAACACCGGCGGCTGCAACAGCTGGTACCTCGACGAGAACGGCGTGAACACGACGATCTGGCCGGGCACGACGACCGAGTTCCGCAATGCCACGCGGCGGGTGGACCTCGCCGAGTACGAGGTGGTGCGGCCGCCGAAGGTGGATGCGGAGCCGCCGGTGAAGTCCCGTAAAGCGAAGAAGGTCGAGGCAAAGGCATGAGCAGGCTGACACACGTGACGAGCGGTCCTTTCGCGCCGCCTCCCGCCGCGCGGGAATTGACCGTCGTGTCGGCGGACGGCGCGCGCCTGCACGCCGAGGTGCACGGTCCTGAGGGTGCGCCCGCGGTGGTGCTCGCGCACGGGTGGACCTGCTCGACCGCCTTCTGGGCGGCGCAGATACGTGACCTGGCGGTCGACCACCGGGTGATCGCGTACGACCAGCGGGGACACGGGCGCAGTGCCGCGCCGGCGGGGACGGAGGGGTACAGCACGACCGCCCTCGCCGACGACCTGGAGGCGGTGCTCGCGGCGACGCTGGAGCCGGGGGAGCGGGCCGTGCTCGCCGGGCACTCCATGGGCGGCATGACGATCATGGCCGCGAGCACGCGGCCCGGGTTCCGGGAGCACGCGGCGGCGGTGCTGCTGTGCAGCACGGGGAGTGCGCGGCTGGTCGCCGAGTCGCTCGTGGTGCCGATGCGGGCCGGGCGGGTGCGGACACGGATCACCCGGTCGGTCCTCGGCGCGAAGGCGCCGCTGGGGCCCGTGACGCCCATGGCCCGCAAGGTCCTCAAATACGCGACGATGGGCGCGGGTTCGCCCCCGGAGCGGGTGGAGGTGTGCGCGCGGATCGTGCACGGGTGCCCGAGGGTGGTGCGCTACCGCTGGTCGCACGTGCTCGACGAGATCGAACTCGACGCGGGTGTCCTGGAGTTGAGGGTGCCGACCGCGGTCATCGCGGGCACGGCCGACCGGATGACGCCCGTCACGCACGCGCGGCGCCTCGCCGCGATGCTGCCGGAATCCCTCGGCCTCACCGAGCTGCCGGGGCTCGGTCACATGACGCCGGTCGAGGCGCCGGAAGCGGTCACGGACGGGATCAGGGGTCTGGTGACGCGGTACGTACGGGTGGACGATCAGCAGGTGCAGGGGCTCGAAGGGAGCAGCGCATGAGCAAGGTCAGCCTTGAGGGTCAGGTCGCGGTCGTCACCGGGGCGGCGCGGGGCGTGGGTGAGTTGCTCGCGAGGAAGCTGTCGGCGCGGGGTGCGAAGGTCGCGCTCGTGGGCCTGGAGCCGGACGAGTTGAAGCAGGTGGCGGGGCGGCTGCACACGGAGAGCGAGGCCTGGCACGCGGACGTGACGGATCACGTCGCGATGGCCCGGGTCGCCCAGGAGGTCAAGGAGCGGTTCGGCAAGGTCGACATCGTCGTCGCCAACGCGGGCGTCGCCAACGGAGGGCCGTTCGTCGAGTCCGACCCCGAGGCGTGGCGCCGGGTGATCGAGGTCAACCTCATCGGCAGCGCGGTGACGGGGCGGGCGTTCCTGCCCGTCCTCGTGGAGAGCCGGGGCTATCTCCTCCAGATCGCCTCGCTGGCCGCGATCACTCCGGCGCCGATGATGACGGCGTACTGCGCGTCGAAGTCGGGCGTCGAGGCGTACGCGCACTGTCTGCGGGCCGAGGTGGGCTACAAGGGCGTGAAGGTGGGCGTCGGTTACCTGTCCTGGACGGACACGGACATGGTGCGGGGCGCGGACCAGGACGACGTGATGCGGGAGTTGCGGCAGCGCTTGCCGTGGCCGTCCAACAAGACGTACCCGCTGGGTCCTGCGGTGGACCGGATCGTCGCCGGCATCGAGCGCAGGTCGAGTCATGTCTACGCGCAGTGGTGGCTGCGGGGGATGCAGGGCATCCGGGGATACCTTCCCGGGATCATCGGCTCGGTCGGCCAGCGCGAGATGCGGCGCTTCGAACCCCGGCTGGGGTCGGTCTCCACGGGGCTCGTGGGAGCGGGGGGCTCCGCCGATGAACAGGGCCGTGCGGGGCGGTAGTTGATCCCTCTGGCCCCACCCCCGGGGGTGGGGCGGGCGGCGCCCCGCGCCACACGCAGCGGTGGGGCCCCCGGCGTCCCGGGAGCCCCACTGGTCAAAGCTCAGCGCAGCGTCAGGCGTCGTAGTCCTGGTTGAACTTGTCCTGCTGCTCCTGCGCCGCCCGCTGCGTCTCGTCCTGGGGCTTCGCGGAACGCTCCCGCGACTCCTCCTCGGCCTGCGAGCCGCGCTCCTGCGCGTCGTCACGGGCCTGCGAGGCGCGCTCGCTCGCCTCTTCCTTCTCGCTGCCCATGGCGCCCTTCGCCTTGCCGGCGAGGTCGTTGGCCTTGTCCTGGAACTGGTCCTTGATGCCCATGCGGTTCACTCCTAGAGGGTGAGGTTGGAAGGGCCTCGACCAGACTTACATGGGGTGACTTTCCTCGCATTTCGATCATTAACGGGCAGTGACGGACCGCGAAAGGCGTGCACGAAAGGCGTGCGCGAAAAGCCCGGCCGGCAGCCCCGCTAACCTCGCTAACCCCGCGGCGGAAGCTTCGGCCGCTGTCTGTCCGGTACGTCCTCAAGGCCCGGCGGCGTCGCGGCCGGCTGCCGTTCCAGGAGGTCCAGCGCCACTCCCACCGCGTCGTCCAGCTGTGCATGGCGCCCCTCCGCCCAGTCAAGGGGCGTGCGGAGCACCTCCAGGTCCGGCGTCACGCCATGGTTCTCCACGGACCAGCCGTACTCGTCGAACCACCCCGCGTTCATCGGCACCGTGATGACCGTCCCGTCGCCCAGGACGTGCCGCCCGGTCATCCCCACCACGCCGCCCCACGTGCGCTGGCCCACCACGGGGCCGAGGCCGAGCAGCTTGAAGACCGCCGTGATCATGTCGCCGTCCGAGGACGTCGCCTCGTCGGCCAGGGCCACCACAGGGCCCCGGGGCGCGTTCGACGCGTACGACACCGGCTGGGCGTTCCGTGTCAGGTCCCAGCCAAGGATCTTCCGCGTCAGCTTCTCCACCACCAGCTCGCTGATGTGGCCGCCGGCGTTGCCGCGTACGTCCACGATCAGGGCGGGGCGCGAGACCTCCAGGCGCAGATCCCGGTTGAACTGGGCCCAGCCCGAGCCCCCCATGTCGGGGATGTGCAGATAGCCGCACCTGCCCGCACTCAACTCCCGTACGACCTCACGCCGTTTGGCCACCCAGTCCTGGTAGCGCAGGGGGCGTTCATTGATGAGGGGGACGATCGCCACCCTCCTCGCCCTGCCCTGTCTCTCCGCCGGCTGGAACGTCAGCTCCACGGTCGTGCCGCCGGCCGCCGCGAGCAGGGGGAAGGGGCCCGTCACGGGGTCCACCGGGCGGCCGTCGATGTGGGTGAGGACCGCGCCCTCGCGGATGCCCGCGCCCGCGAGCGGCGAGCGCGCCTTGGAGTCGGACGAGTCGCCGGGCAGGATCCGCTTGATCATCCAACTGCCGTCCCGGCAGACCAGGTTGGCGCCGAGCAGGCCCATCGCCCGCTGATAGTGGGGTGGTCCTTCGTTGCGGCGAGCGGCGGAGACGTACGCGTGCGAAGTGCCGAGCTCGCCGAGCACCTCGCGGAGCAGGTCCGCGAACTCGTCGGGGGACGCGACCCGCTCCACCAGCGGCCGGTACTGGTCCAGGATCGCGGGCCAGTCGATGCCGCACATGTGCGGCTCCCAGAAGTAGGCGCGGATGAGGCGGCCCGCCTCGTCGTAGGACTGGCGCCATTCGGCCGCCGGGTCGACCTCGTGCAGGATGCGGCGCAGGTCGATCCAGACGGTCGTGTCGACGTCGCCGGTCTCCGTCGAGGGGACCGCGCTCAGGTCGCCGTCGTCGACCACCACGAGCCGTGAGCCGTCGCCGCTGAGCGCGAACTGGTCGAGGTGGTCGACCAGTGCGGACTTCTTGCCCTTGGTGATGTTGAAGTACTCCAGGGTGGGGCGGCCCGAGGTGTCGGCCGGGTTGGCGAACGTCTCGCCGAGGGCGCCCGAGATCGGCCAGCGCATCCAGACCAGACCGCCGCCGCTGACGGGATGGAGGGCCGAGTACTTCGAGGCCGAGACCGGGAACGGCGTCACTCTGCTCTCCAGGCCCTCCACCTCCACGATGACGGCGCCGTCCTCCGACCCGCCGTCGGCGGGGTCGAGACCGCCCGCTGCCGGGCGGCCGTCGGGGGAGAGGGCGAAGGGGGAGGGGGTCGCCGATGAGAGGGGGACCAGGTAGGGGCGGCAGCCGAGCGGGAAGGAGAGGTCGCCGGTGTGCACGTCGTAGACCGGGTCGAAGCCGCGCCAGGACAGGAAGGCCAGATAGCGGCCGTCGCGGGTGAAGACCGGGTTCTCGTCCTCGAAGCGCCCGTTGGTGACGTCGACGATGATGCGGCGGCCCGGCCCCTCGATGCGGGCCATCTTGATCTGCCGCAGGGAGCGGCCGATGCCCGGATGAGACCAGGTCAGCCACGCCCCGTCCGGGGAGAACGCCAGGTCCCGCACCGGGCCGTTGGTGGAGCAGATCAGCTCCGTCACCTCGCCGTTCGACTCCTCGGTCGCGTCGACCAGGAGGAGCCTGCCGTCGTTCGACGCGATCGCGAGCCGCTCGCCGTCCGGATCGGAGAGCAGTTCGAGGACCCGCCCGAGCTCCCCCTGCGCCAGCCTGCGCGGCTCGCGCTCACCGCTGGCGCGCGGCAGATAGGCGATCTCGATGGCGTCCTCGCCCTCCGCGTCGGTGACATAGGCGACCTGGCCGCCCGTGCCGAGCATCTCCGGGAGCCGGACGCGCACGCCCGGGGTGTCCGTGATGGTGCGGGCGGGCCCGTCCCGGTGCGTGAGCCAGTACAGGCTGCCGCGTACGACGACGGCGCTGGCCCGCCCCGTCGTGTCCACGGAGATCGAGTCGAGGTGCTGCGCGGCCGGTACCTGGTAGATCCGCCGTCCGGTGCGCGGCCCGCCGAGGCGTACGTCGAGGCGGCGCGGCTCGGAGTCGGCGGACAGGTCGTCCACCAGCCAGACGTCGCCCGCGCACTGGTAGACGACGCGCGTGCCGTCGCTGGACGCGTGCCGGGCGTAGAACGCGTCGTGATCGGTGTGCCGCCGCAGGTCTGAGCCGTCCGGCAGACAGGAGTAGAGGTTGCCGACGCCCTCGTGGTCGGAGAGGAAGGCGATCCTGCCGTCCACGAACATCGGGGCGTCCAGGTGCCCGTCGAGGTCGGGCAGGATCTGCTCGCCGTGCATCCACAGCCGGCCCGTCGCCCCGCCCCGGTAGCGCTTCCAGGCGGCGGGCTCGTGCGGCGGCTTCCCGGTCAGGAGGAGCGTCTTGCGTTCGCCGTCGACGTCGTGGACCGCGATGTCGTACACCGGCCCCCAGGGCAGCTTGCCGCCGGGTGAGCCGTCGGTCGGCACGCTGTAGGCCCAGCAGAAGTAGGAGAAGGGCTGGCCGTGCGAGGAGACGGCGAGGATGTCGCCGTCGGGGGACCAGCCGCAGACCCGGGTGTCCGTGCTCCCCCAGTAGGTGAGCCTGCGCGAGGGTCCGCCGGTCACCGGGGCGAGATGGATCTCCGGGTCGAGGCTGCGCCATGTCGTGTACGCGATGTGGCGGCCGTCCGGTGAGAAGCGCGGGTGGCTCACCTTGGTCCGGTCGACGGTCACCCGCCAGGCGCGGCCCGCCGGGGCGCCGTCCGGGCTCAGCGGGGCCACCCAGAGGTCGTCCTCGGCCGCGAAACAGAGACGGTCGCCGCTGAGGTGCGGAAATCGCAGGTAGGCGTGGTCAGCATGGGCTTCATCGCGCGCGTCGGTCACTTCACCATGCTTTTCCGGTGCGCAGGGCCCGGCAACTCGTACAGAGGGCCCGGCGACTCGTTCGCGGGGGTGGAAAGGGGTACGGAGCGCGTGACGCAGCACACGTACGAAACGGTTTCGTTTCGTTAAGGCCCCGGGTACAGTCATGGCGTACGGAACAGTTTCGATAAGGTCCGACAAAGTTCAACAAGGTTCGGCAAGGGATGACGAGGAGCGGAGGGATCATGGCTGAGGCGGCAACGGTGCGGCGCAGCCGGATCACGCCCGAGCGCGAGACCGAGCTGTATGCGGCCGTGCTCGATCTGCTCCGTGAGGTCGGCTACGAAGCGCTCACGATGGACGCCATCGCCGCCCGCACGAAATCCAGCAAGGCCACCCTCTACCGCCAGTGGGGGAACAAGCCCGAGCTGATCGCCAGGGCGCTGCGGCACAACAAGCCGGTGTCCATCGAGGACATCGACACGGGGTCCCTGCGCGGCGATCTGCTTGAGACCGCGAACCGTTCGGACGACTGTCAGATGGAGCAGGACGCCGCGCTGATGCGGAGCCTGTTCCACGCCATTCACAAGAACCCCGAACTCCACCAGGCGCTGCGGCAGTTGCTCATCGAGCCGGAGATCACCGGCCTGAACGCACTGCTGCGCAGGGCCGTGGACCGCGGTGAAGTGGCCGCGGACAACCCCGCGTTGGACTTCGTCATCCACATGATGGTCGGCGCCTTCGTCGCCCGTGACCTGATCGAGGACCGCACGGTCGACCGTGAGTTCCTCCGTTCCTACATCGACGCCGTGATCCTCCCCGCTCTCGGCGTCTGACCAACTCCCTCACCAAGCCCGTACGTTCCACCTGACGCGACCGCTCACGTCGTCGGGCTGATCCCCCCTGCCCTGTAGACACCACGACCTGACCGGGAGTACGCCCTCGTGGCAACTTTCCTCTACAAACTAGGCCGACTCGCCTTCAGGCGACGGCACTTCGTCGCCCTGATCTGGGTGGCGCTCCTGACGCTCGCCGGAGTCGGCGCCGCGTCCGCGCCCACCGCCGCCTCCAGCTCCTTCTCCATCCCGGGGACGGAGGCCCAGAAGGCCTTCGACCTGCTCGAAGAGCGTGTGCCCGAAGCCAGTGCCGACGGCGCGAGTGCCCGTGTCGTCTTCAAGGCGCCGGACGGCGAGAAGGTCACGGACCCGGCCAACAAGGCCGAGATCCAGAAGACCGTCGCCGCGCTCAAGTCCGGTTCGGACGAGGTGGCGAGGGCGGACAACCCCTTCCAGGCCAAGACGGTCAGCAAGGACGGCTCGACGGCGTACGCGTCGGTCTCGTACAAGGTCACCTCGATGGAGCTGACCGACGAGAGCCGTGACGCGCTGGAGAAGACGACCGACCAGGCGCGCGAGTCCGGGCTCACGGTCGAGGTCGGCGGCGACGCGCTGCAGGCGATGCCCGAGACCGGGGCCACCGAGATCATCGGCATCGCGGTCGCGGCCGTCGTCCTCGTCATCACCTTCGGCTCGCTGATCGCGGCGGGTCTTCCCCTGCTGACCGCGCTGATCGGCGTGGGCATCGGTGTCTCCTCGATCACCGCGCTCGCCAGTGCGCTCGACCTGGGGACCACGACGTCGACGCTCGCCATGATGATCGGCCTCGCGGTCGGCATCGACTACGCGCTCTTCATCGTCTCCCGCTACCGCGGCGAACTCGCCGACGGACGGGACCGCGAGGACGCGGCGGGCCGCGCCGTGGGGACGGCCGGTTCGGCCGTGGTCTTCGCCGGGCTCACCGTCGTCATCGCGCTTGTCGGCCTCGCCGTGGTGAACATCCCGATGCTCACCAAGATGGGCTTCGCGGCGGCCGGCACGGTGGTCATCGCCGTGCTCATCGCGCTCACCCTGATCCCGGCGCTGCTCGGTTACGCGGGCAAGAAGGTCAAGCCCACGGGCGAGAAGAGCAAGGTGCTCGGCGGAGGCAGGAAGAAGGCGGCCGCTGCGGGTGCCGCCGGGGAGAAGGCGGCGAAGGACAACCTCGGCACCCGCTGGGCGCGCTTCGTCGTCCGCCGCCCGCTTGCCGTCCTGCTCATCGGTGTCATCGGCCTGGGCGCCGCGGCGCTGCCCGTCTCCTCCCTGGAACTGGGCCTCCCGGACGACGGCGCACAGCCGACGTCCACGACTCAGCGCAAGGCGTACGACCTGGTCTCCGACGGATTCGGGCCCGGCTTCAACGGCCCGCTGATGACGGTCGCCGACCTGGAGGGGACCGACGACCCGAAGGCCGCGGCGGGTGAGATCACCAAGACGATCTCCGGACTCGACGACGTACTCTCGGTCGCCCCGCCGATGATCAACAAGGCGGGCGACACGGCGATCATCAGCGTCGTCCCGTCCTCCAAGCCCAGCGGCATCGAGACCGAGAACCTCGTGCACTCGATCCGTGACGCGGGCGGCGAGATCAAGTCCGACACCGGCGCGAGCGTCATGGTCACCGGCACGACGGCCATGAACATCGACGTCTCCGAGAAGCTGAACGACGCCCTGCTGCCCTACCTGGCACTGGTCGTCGGCCTCGCCTTCCTCCTCCTGATCGTCGTCTTCCGCTCCGTCCTGGTCCCGCTCAAGGCGGCCCTCGGCTTCCTGCTCTCGGTCCTCGCGGCCCTGGGCGCGGTCGTCGCGGTCTTCCAGTGGGGCTGGCTCGGCTCACTCTTCGGCGTGGAGCAGACCGGCCCGATCATGAGCATGATGCCGATCTTCATGGTGGGCGTCGTCTTCGGCCTCGCGATGGACTACGAGGTGTTCCTCGTGACGCGCATGCGAGAGGCGTACGTCCACGGGGAGCGGCCCGGCCAGGCGATCGTGACCGGCTTCCGGCACGGGGCACGCGTGGTCTCGGCGGCGGCAGTGATCATGATGGCGGTCTTCGCTGGATTCATCGGCTCGAGCGAGCAGATGGTGAAGATGATCGGCTTCGGGCTCGCGATCGCCGTGTTCTTCGACGCGTTCATCGTGCGCATGGCTCTGGTCCCGGCGGTCCTCGCGCTGCTCGGCAAGAAGGCGTGGTGGCTGCCGAGGTGGCTGGACCGCGCGCTGCCGAACGTGGATGTCGAGGGCGAGGGCCTGCGCACGGCGGCCGAGAAGGACGTCGCCGGTCAGGACTCGGACGCCGACCGGGAGCCGGTGCGGGTCTGAGTCTGGGGCTGACCTGGGGTCTGACCTGGGCTTCAGTGGGGTACGGGGGTGGCCGCGTAGGTGCGGCGTAGGAAGCGGATCAGTGCCGGGGCGTCGAACTGCACGACCGCCACCCCCTGCGTGGAGTGGAACTCCATGACGGTCTGGACCCGCCCACAGGGCCAGATGTGTACGTCGCCGCTGGTGGCAGGGGCTCGCAGGCCCTGTTCGAGCAGCTGCCTCGCGAAGGTCCACTCGTGGGAACCAGGGAGGCCGATCCGCACTGATTGCGGGTCGGCCTCCGGGTCGTACCGGAGGACGGCGGGGACGGTGAGCTGGTCGTCAGGGGAGTCCGTGACGACGTGGGCGCGTGTGAACTGCTCTACTGCGGACATCGCGAACTCCTCACCATCACGTGCCTTCTGCCCTCTAATGTCCCATATATTCGGATTCTCGCTCCAGGTGTGACCGGGATAACTGGGTAGCCAGCGCTCTTGCGAACCGTTCGCAACAAGGCACTATCATTGAACGGTTCACGAGCGATCCGCTCTGCCCTTCCTCTTCCTGTCCTGCCCAGGAGCGCGCGCATGCATGTCCCCGACGGATTCATCAACGCACCCGTCTCCGCCGCCACCGGGGTCATCGCCGCCGCAGCGGTCGCCGTCAGCCTCCGTGGCGCGCGGCGCGAACTGGACGAGAGGACGGCCCCGCTCGCCGGGCTCGTGGCCGCGTTCATCTTCGCCGTGCAGATGCTGAACTTCCCGGTCGCCGCGGGCACCAGCGGACACCTGCTCGGCGGGGCACTCGCCGCGATACTCGTCGGCCCCTACACGGGTGTCCTGTGCGTGTCCGTCGTACTCCTCATGCAAGGCGTTCTCTTCGCCGACGGCGGCCTGACCGCGCTCGGCGTGAACATCACGGACATGGCGATCGTCACGACCGTCGTGGCCTACCTCATCTTCCGCGGCCTGGTGAAGGTGCTCCCGCGCACCCGCCGCTCCATCACCGCATCGGCCTTCGTCGCCGCGCTGATCTCCGTGCCCGCCGCCGCGGTCGCCTTCACGTTCCTCTACGCGCTCGGCGGCACCACCGACGTCTCCATCGGCAAGGTCGCCACCGCCATGGTCGGCGTGCACGTCCTCATCGGCATCGGCGAGGCGGCGATCACCGCGCTCACCGTCGGCGCCGTCATCGCGGTCCGCCCCGACCTGGTCCACGGCGCCCGCGGCCTGACCCAGAAGCTCAAGCTCCGCGTCGGCGGCGAACTGGTCGACGCCCCGGCCGCGGAGGAGCCCGTGCTCGCCGCGCGCTCGCACCGCAAGGTGTGGATCGCGGGCCTGGTCACCTCCCTCGTCCTCGCCGGCTTCGTCAGCTTCTACGCCTCCGCGAACCCCGACGGCCTGGAGAAGGTCGCGGCGGACAAGGGCATCGACAAGAAGGCCGAGGAGCACGCGACCTCGGACTCCCCGCTCGCCGACTACGGCGTCAAGGACATCACCGACTCCCGCCTCTCCGGCGGCCTCGCGGGCGTGATCGGCGTCGGCGTCACCGTCGTGGCGGGCTCGGCCGTCTTCTGGGTGCTGCGCCGTCGCCGTACGACGGACGTGGACCCGGCATCGACGGCCTCCGCCACTTCGATGTCGGAGAACGCCTGACATGGGCGCGGGCCACGCCCACCGGCTCTACCGGCACGGCCACTCACCGGTGCACGCGCTGCCCCCGCACACCAAGCTGGCGGCGGTCTTCTGCTTCGTGGTCGTGGTGGTCTCCACACCGCGCGAGGCGATGTGGGCGTTCGGTCTGTACGCAGTGCTGCTCGGCGCGGTGGCCTACGCCTCCCGCGTCCCGCTCCCCTTCCTCCTGAAGCGGCTGCTCATCGAGGTCCCCTTCGTGGCGTTCGCCGTGCTCATGCCGTTCGTCGCGGAGGGCGAGCGGGTCGACGTACTCGGCATGTCCCTGAGCGTGAACGGCCTCTGGGGCGCCTGGAACGTCCTCGCCAAGGGCACGCTGGGCGTCGCCGCGTCCGTGCTCCTCGCTTCCACGACCGAACTGCGCTCGCTGCTCCTCGGCCTCCAGCGGCTGAAGCTGCCGCCGCTGCTCGTCCAGATCGCCTCGTTCATGATCCGGTACGGCGACGTGATCACGGACGAGATGCGCCGCATGAAGATCGCGCGCGAGTCGCGCGGCTTCGAGGCGCGGGGCGTACGGCAGTGGGGCGTCCTCGCGAAGTCCGCGGGCGCGCTCTTCATCCGCTCGTACGAGAGGGGCGAGCGGGTGCACCTGGCCATGGTCAGCCGGGGCTACGCCGGTTCGATGCCGGTGATCGACGAGGTCACGGCCTCGCGTGCCCAGTGGACGTACGCCTTCGCCCTGCCGGGTGCCGCTCTTGTCGTCTGCCTGTTGGGATGGACCCTGTGACGCCTGTTGGGATGGACCCTGTGACCTCAGCACCCTCACTCGAAGTAGCCGGTCTGGCCTTCGCCTACCCCGACGGGCATCAGGCGCTCTTCGGCGTAGACATGACGATCGGCCGCGGCGAGCGGGTCGCGCTGCTCGGCCCGAACGGCGCGGGCAAGACGACGCTCGTCCTGCACCTGAACGGCATCCTGACGGGCGGCGCGGGCACGGTCACCGTCGCGGGCCTCCCGGTCGGCAAGAAGCACATGGCGGAGATCAGGCGAAGGGTCGGCATCGTCTTCCAGGACCCCGACGACCAACTCTTCATGCCGACGGTGCGGGAGGACGTGGCGTTCGGCCCGGCGGCGAGCGGGATGCGCGGCCCCGAACTGGAGGCCAGGGTCGAGAAGGCGCTGTCACAGGTGGGAATGGCGGAGTTCGCGGACCGCCCCCCGCACCACCTCTCCTTCGGGCAGCGCAGGCGGGTCGCGGTGGCGACGGTCCTGGCGATGGAGCCGGAGATCCTGGTCCTCGACGAGCCCTCCTCGAACCTGGACCCGGCCTCACGCCGCGAACTGGCCGACATCCTGCGCTCGCTGGACGTAACGGTCCTGATGGTCACGCACGACCTCCCCTACGCACTCGAACTGTGCCCCCGGGCGCTGATCCTGAGCGAGGGCGTGATCGCGGCGGACGGCCCCACGGGCGAACTCCTCGCGAACGAGCCCCTGATGGGCGCGCACCGGCTTGAGCTGCCGTTCGGCTTCGATCCGAAGACGGTGAAGGTGAACAGGTAGGGAATCCATGGCCGCGGGTGGCTGTTGGCCCTGTCATGGACGTTGATGTACGCGGCACGGTGGCAGAGGGCTTCGAGCCGGTCCGAGACGCTTTCGTACGAAACTTCACCGCTCTCGGCGAGCAGGGCGCGGCGGTCGTGGTGTACCGCGACGGGCGGCCGGTGGTGGACCTGTGGGGCGGCACGAAGGACGTCGACGGGGGCGGGGCCTGGGAGCGCGGGACCGCGCAGGTGGTCCGCTCGGCCACCAAGGGCGTGGCCGCCTCCGTCCTGCTCCTGCTGCACCAGCGCGGTGAGCTGGACCTGGACGCACCCGTCGGCTCGTACTGGCCGGAGTTCAAGGCGGAGGGCAAGGAGCGGACGCTGGTCCGTGACCTGCTCGCGCACCGGGCGGGAGTGCCCGCCCTCGACCGCCCACTGACGCCCGCGGAAGCAGCGGACCCCGATCTCGCCGCCGGGATGATCGCGGCCCAGGCCCCGTTCTGGGAGCCGGGCAAGGACCACGGCTACCACGCACAGACCTACAGCTGGCTCACCGGTGAGCTGGTACGGCGGGTGACGGGGCGGTCGATCGGGGAGTGGGTGGCCGGGGAGATCGCAGGCCCACTCGACCTCGACCTGTGGATCGGCCTCCCCCGCGAGGAGGCGGGCCGGGTCGGGCGGATCGGCCGCATCTCGCCCCCCTCGGCCCCGGGCGGCCTCAAGACCCGCCCCCGCCGGAACGTGGCCGAGGCCTACGCGAACCCCGACTCCCTCACCCAGCGGGCCTTCGGCGCGATCACCCCGTCACCGGACGAGAACGACCCGGCGTACCGGGCGGCCGTCCTCCCCGCGTCCAACGGCATCGCGACGGCGCCGTCACTGGCGCGGTTCTACGCCTCGCTGATCGGCGAAGTGGAGGGCGGCGAGCGGCTGTTCACGCCCGCGACGGTCGCGCTGGCGCGGGGCGAGGTGTCCGCGGGGCCGGACCGGGTCCTCATCGTGAACACGCGCTTCGGGCTCGGCTACATGCTGCACGGGGTGGCTTCACCGCTGCTGTCACCCGGCTCGTTCGGCCACCCCGGGCGCGGCGGCGCACTGGGCTTCGCCGATCCGGAGTCGGGGGTCGCCTTCGGCTACGTGACCAATGGGATGAACAAGGGGGTCACGGCGGATCCGCGGGCTCAGGGGTTGGTGCGGGCGGTGCGGGAAGTGCTGCAGGGGCGGTGACAGCAAGAAGCCCGTACAGGAGTCTGTCTGCTCCTGTACGGGATTCCGGCGTGCGGTAGCTCAGCCAGTCGACCCTGCGAACGCAGGCCGTCCCTTGATTTCTACTGTCCGGCATAACGAACTACCGGTATTACCAAGAAAGATAGTCGCTGATCCAGACGGCTGCAGCGCGCACCAGCCCGCCGCATACTCCTGCCGCGGCGGCTCGCTGCAGGTGTCGCGTTGAGGTTGATTGATTGCGCTGATGCCCGCAGAGGCATCGGCCCTGAGGAAGGGTTGCGTTATCGGTCTCCGACCGACGTGCGGCGGGCGGTGGGTTTGAGGCTCGACGAAGCACGAGCATGCCTCTCTATCGCTTACGCATCAGGTTTTCCCGACGCAGCTTCATGCTCGTCCGATGTCGAGGTGCTCAATAGCCCCATGGATAACTCCGGTCAAGACGCAGCATCTTCCGCTGTCGTTGGACTAGGTGAAACCCTGTGCGGACGGTGTCGGACACCGTGGGACGCAGGGGGGACCGTATGCCGGCGCTCAACAAGCCACCGCTCACTGAGGGGGCTCACAAATCGCTCAACACGCTGCTGCACTCCCTCCATCTGAAGGCTGGGCATCCCAGCTGTCGTCAGTTGGAGAAGGAGATCGGCCAGCCGGGGATATCGCGAAGCACGATCCATGATGCTTTTAGTAGTCTGAGACTTCCAGCGCTCGACGTAGTCATGGCCCTCGTGGATCACTTGACTGGTAAGACACCGATGGCGAACCCGAAACGAGCGAAGGTAAATCGACGTCTGGTGTACGACATGTGGGTACGGGCTGCGCAGTGGCTGAGCGATGAGGTCGATCGAGGTGAATTACGGACGCAGCAGGGAAAGGCTGGGGCATCCTCTATGCAGCGTCCCCAGGAATCCAGCCTGGTGAACTCCATCTACGTCACTGTCGATGAGGCGGCCATTCTGTTGGGTGTCCCAAAGCAGGCAGTGTATCGAATGGTGCACGCTGGAGAATTGGCCGCAATTCGAGTGGGACGGTTGTATCGCATTCCGGCGGGGGAAGTGTGGAGAGCGGAGCGCGTCCTGGGAATCGGTTCCGTTGAGCCGTAAGGGTCGCCTGGCAACTGATGGTCCGCTGGGCTGGCACCACCGCGAGCGCCGCCACGTCCGCCAAGGACTGGTCCCTGTGCCTCTGCGCAATGATCGGCCGAGCCTTACTCGGGTGCCTGTGCGCGCACCATGAGGGTGCCTGTGTCCCTGGGGTTAGGGGCCTTGAGAATGTGAGCGTCGATGTCGGTAAAGCCGTGCCTCTTGAGGACGTCCGCCCACATGTCGGGAGTGAACTGCCAGCGAAGTACTGTGAGTTCGTGCTCGCGGCCTTCGAGCCACCTGCCCCGCATCTGCTGAGGCCCGTAGAGCCCGGCGACGGGCTCGGCTTGAGAGAACGCGAAAACGCCACTGGGGGCGAGGCGCTTGGCGACGGCAGGGAACAGTTCTTCGGGTTCTGTGAACCACACGGCGCCCCATACTGAGTAGATCGCGTCGTACGCCGTGGTGCCGGAGGCGAGAAACGCGCAGGCTTCCTCGTGGACGAAGGCCAGCCCGGGGGTCCCCTGCCAGAAGGTTCGGGCCCGCGCGACCTGGATCGAGGAGAAATCCACCGCCGTCACGTCCACGCCCTGGTGAGCCAGGCAGGCGGCTTCCTTGCCTTCGGCCGGTCCCAGCTCAAGGGCGCGGCGGGGTCGGCCGAGGATTTCGGCGCCGGGCCCGTGATCGGAGTACTGGGTCCAATTGAACCGGTCCATCTGCGGTGTCGGCTGGGTGCCCTCCCCCTTGTGGGGCTTGTACTTGTCCCAGTACTCGGCCGGTGTCGTGGGCTCGTGGGGCATGAAGCTCCTCGGGAGGATGGTGGGACCGGTGTCCTTCGAGCTGGATACCGTATCGGCGCTACCTCCCGCCCACGGGCAAGCGACACAACGTCACCCGGATGTGGGCATGCAGTGAGCCGGGAGCGCTCGTGGCGCTTCCGGCTCCGACTGCTTCCGGCTCAGTGACAGTTGGCCCCTGGCCTGCACGGGCCGCACTTTCCGTAGTCGCGTTCCCAGAGCTTCCAGTCCACGTCGAAGCCCGCCTCGGCGATGATCTGGGCGGTGCGCTCGACCGAGCCGTCGTACTTGAACTCGATCTCCGGGATGTGCTCCAGGAAGTTCCCGTCGAAGTGCTGGGCGCAGAATTCCCGATAGTTCTTGGTGTCCAGGATGAAGACATGAACTGCGAGGTCGACCAGGCGACCGCAGCACATTTCGAGACCCTGGCCCCAGTTCTCGATGGCCGTGATGAGGTACGAGATGGCCGCGCCGAAGAGGCGGTTGGCCATCACCTCGTCGACGGGGTGGTCTCGCATGAGAAGCAGGATTTCGCGGTCCCACACCTTTCGCTCCACGTAGTCCTTCGGGTCGCGGACGTACGCTTCGACTGCTGTCGCCATGGTGTCCTCCGTGGTGTCGTACGGGCCTGACGCCGGTAGCGGGCCCGTGATTGAACGACACCACCGGGACACGACCCCCGAAAGTCAACTGCCTTGTTGCGCAAGCGGTTTGCAGACTCTGCACATGCCGTCGCTCCGGCGTCGATCGGTCGCTACCGTGAATAGGCCCGGCTCCGGCGACGGTCCTTCCCTGCCGAGCGGAGCTGAGAGCTCGGGGAAGGAAGCGCGATGCGGACCATCGACCCACTGTGGAGTTCCGCCCAGGTGCGCGAGCTCGTCGACCGTCACGACCCCGGCGGGCTTGTCCGACTGGGGCGTATCGGCCGGGGGTGGCGGCAAGCTGATCTGGGTGTCCTGCTCAGGTGCTCCGCCTCTACCGTTTCCCGAATGGAGCAGCGGGGTGGCCGTACGGCTGACTTGGAACTCCTGCGTGAGGCGGCCCGAAAGGTGGGGGTGCCGACGAATGTCCTGAGTGCGGCGCTCGGGCTAGGTGCACTCCCGCCCACTAGAGTTGCGGCGGACGGTCCACGTTGCGTCGAGGAGGACCCAATGCACCGCCGCACACTGCTCGCAGCCGCCGGCCTTGCCGTCCCCGCCCAGGCACTCGTCGGAATGGACGCCGCTCTGGCGATCACCCCGGGTCCGACTGGCTCGACCGTCCCCCTCGACGCCCGTATCTCGCGGGCGCGCGCCCTCTTCGACGCGGGACGGCACGCTGATCTGTTGGCAGCGCTGCCGGGGTTGCTTGCGGATGCGCAACACGCTGCCCGGCCCCGTGCTGATCTCGCGCTGGCGCGCCTCTCGGCCTGTTACAGCCTGGCCTCGCAAGTTCTGGTCAAGATCGGAAGGTACGAGCGGGCACGGCTCACCGCGGACCGTGCCACCGTCTATGCCGATCTTTCAGGCTCGCCGCTGGTGGCTGCGGCTGCGGCCCGGGAACTGAGCATCGTCCTGCGCCACCAGGACCAGGCCGACACCGCGCAGCGTCTCATTCTCGATGCAGCAAGCCAGGTCGAGGCCACCGGGCTGAGGATCCCGGCGCAGGCGGCGGCGTATGCGCAGATGTTGTGCACCACGTCGTATACGGCGGCGCGGGCCGGAGACCGGGACCAGGCACAAGCCATGATCCACGAAGCCTCCAGAGCTGCGCGCCGCCTTCCCCAACAGGCACCGTCATCGCGCCTGTTTCCGATTACGCCTGCCGCCGTTGTTCTCTATGAGGTGGGCGTTCACTGGGCTCTCGGTGATGCCGGCGCCGCACTCCAGGCCGGTCGCTCGCTGAGCGCGGAGCAGTTCCCAACGGCGGAGCGCAAGGGCCGCATGCATACGGATCTTGGCCGCGCATGGTGGCAGTGGGGCAAGCCGGAGCAGACCACACGCGAGCTGTTGTCAGCGCTGCGCGTCTCTCGGGGCGAGGTGCTTGACCGCCCTGCCATTCGAAAAATCGTCGACGATCTCTCAGAGCGGCACCCACGGGTGAGTGGTGTTCGTGAGTTGGTCGCGGCCACACACGTGCGTGGCTGAATTCAGGCTATCTGGGGCGGGTCGACTTGATTCCCGTGACGAAGCCGTCCCACGCGGCGGACGTGAAGGCGAGGGCGGGACCGCTTGGGTTCTTGCTGTCGCGGATGGCGGTGCGGTGGGGGAGGTCGGCGACCTCTATGCAGTCACCGCCACCCGAACCTCCGCCGCTGTAGCTGCTCTTGCGCCAAGCGCAGTCGCCAAGTTCGGGGGCAAGCATGGTGGTTACCTCGACTTTCTGTCCGTTACAGCTCACTCCGGACTTGCCGGATCAGGTCAAGGCTGGCCGCAGGGCTTAGGGCCAGGGATCTCAGCGAGTCGAACGCGAGCGTATACGAGCGAATCTCGTCCGGGGTCTCCATATGCAGGGTCCCCGTGATGTGCTCCACGCACACGACGTCGGAGAACGCCGGAGTGGGGAAGCCGAACATCACGAAGGCTCCGATGAGCCCCACGTGCGCGCCGCCGTTGAACGGCAGCACCTGAATCTCGATGTTCGGGTGCTCGGCACTCTCAAGCAGGCGGTCGAGTTGCGGAGCCATCACTTTCGGGCCGCCCACCTCGTTGCGGAGTGCGGCCTCTCCTTCGATGACGACGAGCCGGGGAGCGTCGTCCGTCTCCAGGACTTCCTGGCGCTGCATCCGTGTGTCGACGTACTTGTCCACTTGTTTGCGGCTGAACGTCTCAGGGTTGGCTCGGTAGAGCGTTCGCGCGTAGTCGGGTGTCTGAAGAAGCCCGGAAACCAAGAGTGGTTGAAACGAACGGATGTAGTTGGACGTCTGCTCATAGTCGATGTGATCTGCGTACGACGGGAGGGTCGCACCGAGGTGCCGGGTCCAGCCGCGTTCCCCGCCTCGCCGGGCCAGGTTCGCCAACTCCTCGACGTACGAGGCGTCATCGATCCCGTAGAACGTGAGTAGGTCCCGCAACTCGCCCAAGGAGATGCCGAGTCGGGCGTTCTCGATTCGACTGATCTTCGTCTTGTGGCAGCCGATGCGGTCTGCGGCCTCCTCCATCGACTTGTCGGCCGCTTCACGGAGTTCGACCAGTAGTGATGCGAGACGTCGGCGGCGGACGGTGGGTCGCGGCTGAGTCATACGTGCCCCCTTGCGTGGTGCGTTGCGAGCCCAAGAGTAGGTGCAGAGTTGGGAGTTGGAATTGTTTCCAACTGATTCGATTGCGGTTCGAATCAATGCGGGTGCACCCTGATGCCAGTTGCCCACTGTGACGTCGCTGTCACGGAGCGGCAGCTGTGTGGTCGTGTGCCGCGGCACGCAGAAGACCCCCGCGACGCGATCAGGCGTCCGGGGGCATGGCCAACGCTTGGAGGAGCGCTGACATGACAGACCTTATCGCCCGTCTCTTCGGACCGTTCTTACGCTTCCTGCTCCCCGCGACCGGGCGCCATCGGGGAGCGTCGGCGGCTTCGTGCAGTCGCTGTGAACAACCGGCGTTCTACATCGAGTTAGCCGTAACCGATGTACTCGACGGAGAGGGCAACGTGATCGTCCGCCCCTACCTCGTAGCCGACGAACTGCGGCTTCAGCGGCAGCGGAGGCGCGCTCTGTGGCTTGCCGTGCACGGGGTTGACGTAGGGCCTCGGATCATCCACGGAATGGAGGTGGCGTGATGGGCGAGGTCGAGGGCGATGGATGGCCGGATGGTGCCGTTGTGTCGAGGTGGCCCCGCCAGCCACGTTCGGTGGGGCAGGCGCGGGAAGGCCTGCGGAAGGTCCTGGCGGCATGGGAGTTGAGCCGTGTCGAGGATGCCGCGCTGCTCGTGCTCTCGGAACTGCTCAGCAATGCCGTCGTGCACGGGAAGGTGCCCAGAGGGCGCGAGGTCGAGACGCGTTATCTGCGGATGGCCTGTGGGGTGCGGATCGAGGTGCACGACACTGCCCGCGAGCTGCCGCGCCCCCTCGCTCTGCCGGGCGGCGAGATGTGCTCAGGCCGTGGGCTGTTCCTCGTCGAGGCCGTCGCCGACCGGTGGGGTGTGACTGAGCGGACCGGGCCCGGGAAGGCGGTGTGGGCCGAGGTCGCGGTGCCAGGGTCCGCCGCCGAGGCGTAGTCGGCACGGGGTCGGCCGCGCTGGGGTCGATGCAGGGAAAGTCCCGGCGACCCGCCGTGATCCACGGTGTGGTGGCAGGACTTTCCCTGCAACTCGCCCACCCCGGAGCCTCAACGGCCCCCTCACCCCGCGTGCAGCATCAACCCGATCCCCGCCACCATCAACCCCGCCGCCACAAGCCGCGGCGCCCCGAACTTCTCCTTGAAGAACACCGCCCCGATGCCCGCCCCCACAATGATCGAGGACTCCCGGAGCGCCGAGATGGGGGCGAGGTCCGCCTTCGTCTGGGCCCACAGGACCAGGCCGTACGCGGCCACCGAGAGGGCCGCGCCCAGTAGGCCCGCCGTGGCGAACGGGCGCAACCGGCCCACCAGTTCGCCCCGCCAGCGGTATGCCGCGTACAGCGGGATGGCCAGGCCCTCCAGGATCATCAGCCACGCGATGTAGCCCATGGAGGAGCCGGAGGCGCGGACGCCGAGGCCGTCCACCACCGTGTACGCCGCGATCGAGACGCCTGTCGCCAACGCCGCGCCGATCGCCGCCCAGTCGGGGCGCCGTCCCGATCCGCGAATGCCCCAGAGGGCTAGCCCCGTCAGGCCCGCGCACGAGACCGCCACTCCCGCCGCCTGCCAGCCGTCCGGCACCTCGCCCGCGAAGACCGCGGCCAGGACGGTGACCACCAGGGGCGCCGTGCCCCGCGCGATCGGGTACGCCTGGCCGAAGTCGCCGAGCTTGAACGACTTCATGAGCAGGGCGTAGTAGCCGATGTGGATCAGTGCGGAGACCACCAGGTACGGCCATGCGCCGGCCGCCGGTATCGCCGCGAACGGGGCGATGAGTACGCCGATCAGCAGGCCGCCGCCGGATATGAGAGTGAAGCCGACCAGTTTGTCCGTGATGTGGTGCGCTATCGCGTTCCAGCTCGCGTGCGTGACGGCGGCCAGCAGGACCGCCGACGCGACCAGCGGCGTCACTTGGCGAGCTCGCGCACGTCCACCAGGGTGCCGTTCGCGTGGTTGATCAGGTCCTTGGGTGTCATGGGGAAGACCGCGTGCGGAGTGCCTGCCGCTGCCCACACCACCTCGTGGTTCAGCAGTGAGCGGTCCGCCAGGACCCGCGTCTTCGTCGCGTGGCCGAAGGGCTGTACGCCGCCGATCGCGTAACCGGTGGTCTCCCGGACGACGTCCGCCTTTGCGCGCGTCACCTTCGCCGCGCACAGTTCCCACCGTACGAGCTCCAGATCGACCCGCGAGGCCCCGTCCATCAGGACCAGGACCGGCACCCCGTCCGCCGCGAAGATCAGCGACTTGCAGATCTGGCTCAGCTCGCAGCCGATGGCCGCCGCGGCCTCCTGTGCGGTGCGCGTCGCCTCCGGGAAGCGGCGGACCTCGCCGATCAGGTCGGCGAGGCCGAGCTCGTCCAGAGCTGCGGTGAAGCGGGGGTGGGCGGGGGAATCCGTAGCGCTCATGCCCGGCACGCTAGCGGTCTGTGTACGGGGCACGCGACCGTGTATCCGCATACCGGACAGCAAGCCCCGGCGGGAGCGACTACTGCCCCGCCAGGAACATCGCCCGGACCAGCGGTCCCGCCGAGTCGCCGCCGTGGCCGCCCTCCTGCACCACCGCTCCCGCGGCCAGATCACCGCGGTACGCCGTGAACCAGCCGTTGGGCTTCTTCTGGCCGTCGACCTCCGCGGAGCCCGTCTTCGCGCCCATGTCGGAGCCGAGGCCCGACATCGGCTTGACCGCCGTGCCCGCCACCGCCGTGTAGTGCATCAGGTCACGCAGCGCCGAAGCCGTCGCGCCCGACATCTTGCGGGGAGCCGTCGCGAGCGTGCGCTTGTCGACGTCCGGGGAGACGAGATACGGCTGCTTGAACGCGCCCGACTTCACCGTGGCCGCCACCGACGCCATGTTCAGCGGGTTCATCCGCACCCCGCCCTGCCCGATCAGCGACGCCCCCATCTGCGCGTCGCTCTGCACCGGGATCGCCGCGTCGAAGGACGGGACACCGATCGACCAGTTGTCGCGGCCGAGGCCGAAGACCTCCTGCGCCTGCTTGGTGAGGGAGTCGTCCTGGAGCTTCTTGGCCTGGCTGATGAAGGCCGTGTTGCAGGACCGGGCGAAGCTCGCCCGGAACGTGCCGTCCTTGATCTCGAACTTGTCGTCGTTCTGGAACTTCCAGCCGCCGTACGTCACGTACTTCGGGCACGGGTGCTTCTTGTCGACTCCCGCGAGCTTCTTCTCCAGCAGGAGCGAGGACGTGATGACCTTCATCGTCGAGCCGGGGGCCAGCGAGCCCTGGAAGGCGATGTTGAAGCCGGTCGGCTTCGAGTTGGCCGCCGCCAGGATCTCGCCCGTGCTCGGCTTCACCAGCACGACCGCCGCCTGCTTGCGCTTGCCGGTCTCCTTCTCCGCCGCCGCCTGGAGCGAGGCGTCGAAGGTGGTCTTCAGGGTGCCGGGAGTGCCGGGGGAGAGCGTGAGGAGTGTCTTGTCGGGCGTCGCCTTCGCGTCGTCCTTCGCCGTCGCCGACTTCTCGGCGTCCTTCGCGCTGTCCTTGCGTACGACGCGCAGCTCCACGCCCGCCTGGCCGCCGGCCTTGTCGCCGTACTTCTCGCGCAGGCTGTCGAGCACCGTGCCGAGCGAGGGGTACTTCGCCTTCGTCAGCTCGCCGCCGTCCCGGTCCACCGCCTTGATCGGCGGGTCCCCGGCCTCGCCGGTGACCAGGCGGTCACCGTCCTTCAGGTCCGGGTGGACGACCGAGGGCTGCCAGCCGACCAGCGTCTTGCCGTCGTGCTTCCTCCGCACCACGGTGAGCTCGGACTCGTAGGCGAAGGGCTTGCTCTTTCCCTCGTACGAGACCGTGGAGGTGACCGAGAACGGCACCTTCGCTCCCGCCCGCTTGCCCGGCGCCAGCTTCACCCGCGTGAGGTGGGAGTCCTTGGCGTACGCGGTGAGCGCGGTCTTCGCCGCCGTCCGGTCGTCCGTGAACGCCGCGGCCTTCGCCACGTCGCCCTTCTCCCACGCGGTGAGGAAGTCCTGGGTGGTGGCGCGGACCTCGGCGGCCGTCGGCGGGCCCGCGGCCACCGGCTTCTCGTCGACCGTCGGGCCTTCGCCGTCATCGGACGAGCCGCCGATCAGGCTGTACGCGGCGATGCCCACGCCGCACACGACCACGGCCGCCACGCCCCCGAGCACGCCGGGGTGCACCTTGGCGCTCTTCGCGCCCGGTGTGCCCGGCGTACCAGGTGTGCCCGGCGTACCAGGCGTACCCGGTCTACCCGTGATGTTCTTGATGCCCTTGCGCTCGCTGGCGCGCCCTCGCTTGCCCACTGACCCTCCGCAGATCCCAGAGCCCCCAAGCTCCGCACCGGAAGGCCCCACACTAGGGGGCTTTTATGAAGCCCCCGACCACATGCCTCAACTGCCTGCGGCAAGCACCGCCGCCACGATAGGACCGGCGGTATCGCCTCCGTGGCCGCCCTCCTGGGCCACCGCGGCGGCCGCCACGTCTTCTCGGTAGCCCGCGAACCAGCTGTTGGGCGTCGCCTGGCCGTCGACCTCCGCCGATCCCGTCTTCGCGCCGATGCTGCCGCTGAGCCCGGACATGGCGTTCTTGCCGGTGCCGCTGACGGCCGTGCGGTTCATCATCTGGCGCAGCTGCTGGACGGTGGACGCGGGCAGGCCGTCGGCCCGCGCCAGTTCGCGGTCGTCCATGCCCGGTGCCACGACGACCGGCTGCCGGAAGGCCCCCGTCATCGCGGTCGCCGTGACCGACGCGAGGTTGAGCGGGTTCAGCTGCACCTGGCCCTGGCCGATCATGTTCTGCGCGCGGTCGGGGCCACCGGACGCGGGGACCGAGCCGTCGGTCGTCGTGATGCCCACCTTCCAGTCGAGCCCCAGACCGAACCGGTTCCGCGCCTCCTCGGTGAGGGACTCGTCCGTGACGCCCTCCTCGTCGACCAGCTTCACGAACGCGGTGTTGCAGGAGCGCGCGAAGCTGTCCGCCAGGGTCGCGTTCTCGTTCGGGGCGAGGCCGGGCAGGTTCTTGATGGTGTTGCTCTGCCAGGTCGCGGTGGCCGGGCAGGGCGCGGGGCCGCTCGCCTTCGTCACGCCCTTGTCGATGAGCATCGCCGCGGAGACGATCTTCATCGTCGAGCCGGGGGCCAGCTTGCCCTCGAACGCCGCGTTGAACTCGTCCTTGCGGTGGTTGGCCACCGCGAGGACCTCGCCGGAGCTCGGCTGCACGGCGACCACGGAGGAGTCCGCGTACTTCGCCACCGCCTTCTCCGCGGCCCGCTGCGCCGGCGCGCTCAGCGTCGTCCTCAGCCGGCCCGCCTTGCCCTTGGCGAGTGTGAGGAGCGTCTCGGTGCCCGCGCTCTCGTCCGCGTGCTGGACGTAGAGCTCGACGCCGGGTGTGCCTCCCGCCTTGTCGCCGTACTTCGCGCGCAGCTGGTCAAGGACCGGGCCGAGCGAGGGGAGGTCCTTCTTGTCCAGGACCTCGCCGTGCCGGTCGACGGCCTGGATGGGGGGTGCGGCGGCCTCGCCGGTCCGCAGGGTGTCGTCCCTCTTCAGGTCCGGGTGGACGACCGAGGGGTCCCAGTCGACCAGCGCGCGGCCGGTGGTCTCACCGCGGACGACGGTCAGTTCGGAGTCGTACGCGAAGGGCTTGGACTTCCCCTGGTACGACACCGTGGCCTCGACCGAGAACGGCACGATCGTGCCGGTGGCCTTGCCCGGCGTGAGCTTCACCTTCGTCAGGTGGGCGTCCTCGCGGTAGCCGGTCAGGATCTTCGATGCCACTTCCGCGTTGTTCGTGTACGACCCGGCCTGCTCGGCGTCGCCCTCGGCCCACGCGGTGAAGAACTTCTGAGTCGTCTCGCCGATCTCGCCGCTCGTCGGCGGCCCTGTCCTTATGGCCTCCGGGCCCGCTGCCGGTGAACCCCCGCCCCCGGTCACGCCGTTCACCAAGTTGTACGCGCCGTATCCCGCGCCCCCCACCATGACGGCGAACACCCCGCCGACCAGAGTGACCTTTACCCCTTTGCGCATACCCGCGCCCCCTCCCCAGGAGCCCTCCCGAATGCGTTCGGGAGGGTGGTTCGCCCAGAACCCTAAGGGGAGGAGGTGACGTACGAGAGGGCTGTTATCCGAAGGTGTCCAAGGTGCTCACTACATGGACGTTTCTAGACCCAGGTGTCGAGGAGCATTCGGGCCCGCCAGGAATCGATGGGAATGGCCTGCCCGGTGTAAATCGGCCAGAACCAGATGAAGTTCCAGAGGATCAGCAGCACCAGTACGCCTGATGCCGCGGCCCCCACGACCCTCCGGCGCTCATTGGACCCGGGCGGACCGAGAATCGCGCCGATCATCATCGCCACCGCCAGACACAGGAACGGCACGAAGACGACGGCGTAGAAGAAGAAGATCGTCCGCTCCTGGTACATGAACCACGGCAGATAACCCGCCGCGATTCCGCACACGATCGCGCCCGCCCGCCAGTCCCTGCGGAAGACCCACCGCCACAGCACGTACAGCAGGGCGAACGCCCCCGCCCACCACAGCATCGGAGTGCCGAGCGCGAGGACCTCGCGGGCGCACTTCTCGGCGGTGCCCGACGGGCAGCCGTCCTTGCCGGGCAGCGGCGACTCGTAGAAGTACGAGACCGGGCGGCCGTCGACGATCCAGCTCCATGGGTTGGACTGGTACGTGTGCGGCGAGGAGAGGCCCACATGGAAGTCGTAGACCGCGTGTTCGTAGTGCCACAGGCTGCGCAGCCAGTCCGGCAGGAACGTCCAGGAGCCGCCCTTGCCGTCCGTGGCGGCCCAGTTGCGGTAGTAGCCGCCCGAGCCGTCCGTCGGGGAGAGGATCCAGCCGAGCCAGGACAGGACGTACGTGCCGATCGCGACCGGCACCGTCGAGACGAACGCCGGGAACACGTCCCGCTTCAGGACCGCGCGGTAGGGGCGCTCGGCCCCGGCGACGCGGCGGCTGCCCACGTCCCACAGGACGGTCATCAAGCAGAAGAAGACCATGATGTACAGGCCGTTCCACTTGGTACCGAAGGCGAGCCCCAGGCAGAGACCGGCCGCCCAGCGCCAGGGCCGCCAGCCGAGGCGCAGGGTCTCGGCGACATACGCGTCAGGGCGCACGATCCCGTCCTCGTCCTTCGGCAGCCCGGCCGCGAGCCTCTCCCGCGCCTTGTCCCTGTCGATCAGGAAGCAGCCGAACGCGGCGAGCACGAAGAACATCAGGACCTGGTCGAGCAGCGCGGTGCGGCTCATCACGAAGTGCAGCCCGTCCACCGCGAGCAGCCCGCCCGCCAGACAGCCGAGGAACGTCGAGCGGAAGAGGCGCCGCCCGATCCGGCACAGCATCAGGACCGACAGGGTGCCGAGCACCGCCGTCATGAAGCGCCAGCCGAAGGGGTCGAAGCCGAAGATCCACTCGCCGATGCCGATGATGTACTTGCCGACCGGCGGATGCACGACGTACGCGGCGTCCGTGGGGATCGTGATGCTCGACCCCTGCTCCAGGACGGAGTCGTTGACCTTCTCGGGCCAGTTGACCTCGAAGCCCCGGTGGATCAGCGCCCAGGCGTCCTTGGCGTAGTACGTCTCGTCGAATATCACGGCCTTCGGGCTGCCGAGATTCCAGAACCGGGTGAGCCCCGCGACGAGCGTGATCAGCAGCGGGCCGATCCAGCCCGACCACCGGACCAGTTGATCGGCGTACTGCTTCGGCATGCCGATCGTCGCCCACAGCCGTGGGCTCGGTTCGGTGTACGCGGGCACGAGCCGGGCCCGGACACCGGCGCCGGGCTCGGTGGTTCGCGCCACGTAGCCGAAGCGGCGCAGCCTGTGCTGCCACGACGGCTGCTGCTCCTCGGGTGCCTGGCCCTGGCGGGTGTCCGGGGAAGACGCGGTACTGGTCACCGCGCCATCGTAGGGAACCCGACTGTGTGAGTCCCGCTCCCGGCCCCTGCGAGGATGGAACCGTGACAGGAAGCGCAGATTCTCCCAACAACCAGCCCTCCGGAAACCCGTCCACCGGAAACCCGTCCCCCGGAACCCTCGTCCTCGCGGGCACGCCCATCGGCGATGTCGCGGACGCTCCGCCGCGACTCGCCGCCGAGCTGGAGTCCGCCGATGTGGTGGCCGCCGAGGACACCCGGCGGCTCCGCAGGCTCACCCAGGCGCTCGGCGTGCAGGTGGGTGGGCGGGTCGTCTCGTACTTCGAGGGCAACGAGAGCGCGCGTACGCCCGATCTCGTCGAGGCCCTTGTCGGCGGTGCGCGGGTGCTGCTCGTGACGGATGCCGGGATGCCGTCGGTGTCCGACCCCGGGTACCGGCTCGTCGCCGCGGCCGTGGAGAAGGACATCCGGGTCACCGCCGTGCCGGGGCCTTCCGCCGTGCTCACCGCGCTCGCGCTGTCGGGCCTTCCGGTGGACCGCTTCTGCTTCGAGGGCTTCCTGCCGCGCAAGGCGGGCGAGCGGCTCTCGCGGCTGCGCGAGGTGGCCGATGACCGTCGCACTCTCGTCTACTTCGAGGCACCGCACCGGATCGACGACACCCTCGTCGCGATGGCGGAGGCGTTCGGCGACGAGCGCAGGGCGGCTGTCTGCCGCGAGCTGACCAAGACGTACGAAGAGGTCAAGCGCGGTTCGCTGAAGGAACTCGCCGAGTGGGCGGCCGACGGCGTACGCGGTGAGATCACCGTCGTCGTCGAGGGCGCACCGGAGAAAAGCGCCGGTGACCTGGGCCCGGAGGAGCTGGTGCGCAGGGTGCGGGTGCGCGAGGAGGCGGGGGAGCGGCGCAAGGAGGCGATCGCCGCCGTCGCGGCCGACGCGGGGCTGCCCAAGCGCGACGTGTTCGATGCGGTCGTGGCGGCAAAGAATGCGGCTCGGGGCACCCCATCGGACGGCAAAGGACTATCGTGAAAAGCAAAGTGCGGGCCGCGCACCGGGCCTGAAGGCTAAGGAAAGACCAAATCGCCTTCAACAGTCGACAGGTCTGATGCTTTCGCCTCGGGAAAGGCGTCCACTGGTCAAAGGGGACGCACCCGTCCCCACGCTTCCGGCCGGAGGGAAACCCCGGTCCGGCAGCGCTTGTCCAGCGGACAAGAGGAGCTGGCATGAGTGAGATCGCCGACACCGGTCACCACACCACGGCGTCCAACGCGATACCTGCGACAAACACCGCGACGAACACCGTTCACGAGTCGTACGCCTTCGCCTGTATGCGGTGCGGACACGGCTGGGAACAGTCGTACGAGATCGAGCATCACGTGGACGGCCAGGGCAAGGAATTCGTGATGTACGTGGCCGACGGCCGGCATGTGCCGTCGCCCCTGACCCGGCCGACGTGCCTGAACTGCGGCGGACATGTCGTACGGATCATGCGGGCCGGGCAGGTGTCGTCGGTGCTCGATCTGATGCAGCGGCATGCGCCCCGGGCGGCGGTAGCGGAGGACTCCGGGGCGGAGGCGGCCCAGCCCCGTGAGCCCAAGCATCACCACTGGCACCTGTCGGCGCTGCTCCATCCCTTCCACCACCGCAAGGCGGGATGACGTCCCCTTCGTAGGATCGGGGCATGCCTTCCACTTCCGATAACGCCGACGCCAAGAACGCCGCGCCGCCGCTGCCCGAACCCCTGCGGGTTCCGGTCGCCGACTCCCACACCCACCTCGACATGCAGTCGGGGACGGTGGACGAGGGGCTCGCCAAGGCCGCGGCGGTGGGCGTGACGACGGTCGTCCAGGTGGGCTGTGACGTGGCGGGCTCGCGCTGGGCCGCGGAGACGGCCGCCGCGTACGGGAGCGTGCACGCCACCGTCGCCCTGCATCCCAACGAGGCGCCGCGCATCGTGCTCGGCGATCCCGACGGCTGGTCCCGGCAGGGCGCGCGCGAGGCGGGCGGCGAGGGTGCGCTCGACGCCGCGCTCGCCGAGATCGACCGGCTCGCGGCGCTGGCGCACGTCAAGGGCGTGGGCGAGACCGGGCTCGACTACTTCCGCACCGGGCCCGAGGGCAAGGCCGCCCAGGAGCGGTCCTTCCGCGCCCACATCGAGATCGCCAAGCGGCACGGCAAGGCCCTGGTCATCCACGATCGCGAGGCGCACGAGGATGTGCTGCGGGTCCTGAAGGAGGAGGGGGCTCCGGAGCGCACCGTCTTCCACTGCTACTCGGGCGACGCGGCGATGGCCCAAGTGTGCGCGGAGCACGGGTACTTCATGTCCTTCGCGGGCAACATGACGTTCAAGAACGCGCAGGGGCTGCGGGACGCGCTGGCCGTCGCCCCTCTTGAACTGGTGCTCGTCGAGACGGACGCGCCCTTCCTCACGCCCGCTCCCTACCGCGGACGGCCTAACGCGCCGTATCTCATTCCGGTCACATTGCGGGCCATGGCCGAGGTGCGCGGTATCGGCGAGGACGCCATGGCCGAGGCGATCTCGGTCAATACGGCGCGCGCATTTGATTACTGACCGATAACGCCTGTGGCCCTGCGGTTCAGGGCAGTGCCACGACACTGCGTAGTCGTGCTGCTTTGGAGAGTGACGGTCGCTCCGCTAGGTTCTGGTCCGCCTCGCCCGATCCGGACCAGAACGAGAACGAGAACGCTGGAGCGCCGTCGTGAGTCATGCGCCGCAGTACGAGACGTCTTATGGGGGCGGCACGACCTATGAGCCGGAGCCGGAGCCTGGGCCTGCGCAAGAGTTCTTCCCTCGGCAGGCCACCGGGGGCGTCCCTGACGGGGGGCGGGCCGAGGCGCGGCGGGCCGCTCGGCGGAAGAGGGCAAAGCCGAAGCCGTGGCCGAAGGCTTCGTCGGAGCGGCCCGAGTCGTTGCGGCGGCTGTTGCCGCAGGCGCTGGTCGTCGCCTTTCTCGCGGGCGGCACCTCGGCCTTCGTCGCCAACGACAAGGCCGTGCGGCTGAGCGTCGACGGCGAGTCGCGGACCCTGCACACCTTCGCGGACGACGTGGGCGAGCTGCTCGAGGACGAGGGCGTGGACTTCGGTACGCACGACATCGTGGCGCCGACCGCGAGCACTGCCCTGGCCAGCGGTGACGAGATCGCCGTCCGCTACGGCCGGCCGGTCAAGCTCACCCTCGACGGGCAGCGGCGCGAGGTGTGGACGACGGCGCGCACGGTGGACGGCGCGCTGCGGCAGCTCGGGGTGCGGGCCGAGGGTGCCTATCTGTCGGCCTCGCGGAGCAAGCGGATCGAGCGGGACGGCCTTGATCTGGACGTACGGACCGAGCGCACCGTGACGATCATGGCGGACGGGCGTGAGCGGACCATCCGTACGAACGCGGCGACGGTGCGGGAAGCGGTCGAGGAGTCCGGGATCACCCTGAACGGCCAGGACACGACCTCCGTCGCGCCCGGCAGCTTTCCGCGCGACGGGCAGACGGTCACCGTCATGCGGATCTCCGGGCGGAAGGAGGTGCGGGAGGAGCCGATTCCGTTCGATGTGCGGCGGACGGACGATCCGTCGCTGTTCGCCGGTACGGAGGTCGTGGAGCGGCAGGGGCACCAGGGGACCCGGCGGGTCACGTACGCGCTGCGAACGGTGAACGGCGTCAAGCAGAAGCCGCGGCGGGTGCGGTCGGAGGTGGTACGGGAGCCGCAGACGCAGATCGTGAAGGTGGGTACGAAGCAGCTGCCGAATTCAGTGGCGGGGGCGGACGGCCTGAACTGGGGCTCGCTGGCGCACTGCGAGTCGGGCGGCCGCCCGAACGCGGTGGACGCGTCGGGGACGTACGGGGGGCTGTACCAGTTCGATACGCGGACGTGGCAGGGGCTGGGCGGGACGGGCCGCCCCCAGGACGCTCCGGCGGAGGAACAGACGTTCCGCGCGAAAAAGCTGTACGTACAGCGGGGGGCCAGTCCTTGGCCGCACTGCGGGGGGCGGCTGTAGGGCGGGTCCTCGTTCGTCTGACCGCGGGGCTGGTCTGTCTGTGGGGGCGGGGCCGCGCCGGTATGTCCGTCCTCGCTATCGTCCGGTGGCCGCTTTGGTGCTTCGGGTCCGGAGTGTCGGGAGCCGTGCTCCGGGCGGACATACCGGCACGTCCCCTCACGAGCGCTGCCGACTGCGGGTGCGTGGGTCCCGGGCGCCTGTGGCTGCGGCGCGGTGCCGCGGGGCAATCGGGTGGGTNNNCTCCGGAGGGGGCTGTTCGGGGTGGGCTGCTGGTAGGGGGGTAGGGGGTGGGCGCCGTAATCTGGGGGGGTGAGTAACAGTGAGCCCGGGGCCCTGCTTGGTGCCGCCGACATCCGCGAGCTGGCCGCTGCCTTGGGCGTACGCCCAACGAAGCAGCGCGGCCAGAATTTCGTCATCGACGCCAACACCGTCCGCCGCATCGTCCGCACCGCGGAAGTCGGCCCCGAGGACGTGGTCGTCGAGGTCGGGCCGGGGCTCGGCTCGCTGACCCTCGCCCTGCTCGACACCGCGGACCGCGTCGTCGCGGTCGAGATCGATGATGTCCTCGCGGGGGCGCTGCCGGCGACCGTCGAGGCGCGGCTCCCCGCGAAGGCCGGATCCTTCGCGCTCGTGCACAGCGACGCCATGCTCGTGCGCGAGCTGCCGGGCCCCGCCCCGACCGCGCTGGTCGCCAACCTTCCGTACAACGTGGCCGTGCCCGTGCTGTTGCACATGCTCGACACCTTCCCCAGCATCGAGCGCACGCTCGTGATGGTGCAGGCCGAGGTCGCCGACCGCCTCGCCGCCGCTCCGGGCTCGAAGGTGTACGGCGTGCCCTCGGTGAAGGCGAACTGGTACGCCGACGTGAAGCGCGCAGGTTCCATCGGGCGCAATGTGTTCTGGCCTGCTCCGAACGTCGACTCCGGTCTGGTGTCGCTTGTGCGGCGGTCCGAGCCGGTCAAGACCACCGCGTCGAAGCGTGAGGTCTTCGCCGTCGTCGACGCCGCCTTCGCCCAGCGCCGCAAGACCCTGCGGGCCGCGCTCGCCGGATGGGCGGGCTCGGCGCCGGCCGCCGAGGCCGCGCTCGTCGCCGCCGGAGTCTCCCCGCAGGCGCGCGGCGAGGCGCTGACGGTGGAGGAGTTCGCGCGGATCGCCGAGCACAAGGGAGCGGGCGCGTGAGCCTGAGCGTGACCGTGCGGGTTCCTGCCAAGGTGAACGTCCAGCTCGCCGTGGGCGCCGCGCGCGCGGACGGGTTCCATGATCTTGCCAATGTCTTTCTCGCGGTCGGGCTGTACGACGACGTCACCGTGACGCCCGCCGAGCAGCTGCGCGTCACCTGTTCCGGGCCCGATGCCGCGCAAGTACCCCTGGATCGTACGAACTTGGCCGCCAGAGCCGCGGAGCTGCTTGCCGCGCGCCATGGACGTACGGCCGATGTGCACATCCACATCGCCAAGGACATCCCCGTCGCGGGTGGCATGGCGGGCGGCAGCGCGGACGGCGCGGGCGCGCTCGTGGCCTGCGACGCGCTGTGGGGGACCGGGGCGTCGCGGGACGAACTGCTCGACATCTGCGCCGAGTTGGGCAGCGACGTGCCGTTCAGCCTGGTGGGCGGGGCCGCGCTGGGCACAGGGCGGGGCGAGAAGCTTGAGGTCCTTGAGGTCGGCGGGGACTTCCACTGGGTGTTCGCGACGGCCGACGGCGGGCTCTCCACGCCCGCGGTCTATCGAGAGTTCGACCGGTTGACCCCCGATGCCCCCGCTCCGGAGGCGTCCCCGGCACTCCTCGATGCCCTGCGCAAGGGAGATGCCGGAGCTCTCGCCGCAGCCGTTGCCAATGATCTGCAGCCCGCGGCTCTGTCTCTCTTCCCCTCGCTCGCCGGCACCCTCGCCGTCGGCACCGAGGCGGGCGCCCTGGCCGCGCTGGTCTCCGGATCCGGGCCGACTACGGCGTTCCTGGCCGCGGACGCCGAGTCCGCGCGGCGGGTCGCCGACGCCCTTTCGGCCTCCGGCACCTGCCGCACGGCACGGGTGGCGGCCTCACCGGCGCCCGGCGCGACGCTGCTCTAGAGGCCCAGCGGGTGTACGTACTCAGGCCTGGATCTGAGTACGTACGCGCTGATGCGAGGCATGCGGTGCGCGCGACCGTACGTACATGGGATCAAGCGTTCGCGAACTGGCCGAGAAGACGCCCACCGGGCGTGACCGGTACATCGACCTGTTGCGGGTCGCCTCGCTCGGCACGGTCGTCATCGGGCACTGGCTGATGGCGGCGGTGACGGTCGGCGACGACGGGCGTACCGAGGTCGGCAATCTTCTCGCCGTCGTGCCCGAACTGCAGTTGCTCACCTGGGTGTTGCAGATCATGCCGGTGTTCTTCTTCGTCGGCGGCTTCTCGCACGCGCTGTCGTACCGCTCCCTGAGCCGGAAGGCCCCTGAGGGGTCCGCCGTCTACTCGGCGTTCCTGCGGGCACGGCTCCAGCGGCTGCTGCGGCCGACGATGGTCTTCATCGGGGTGTGGGGCCTCGCCGCCCTGGTGGTTCAACTGCTCGGCCAGGGCAGTGCGTTGCTCGACGTCACGCTTCGGCTCGTCGCCCAGCCGCTGTGGTTCATCGGCATCTACCTGGCGATGGTCGCCTTCACGCCGCTGCTGCTCGGGCTGCACGAGCGGTACGGGTGGGGCGCGTTCGGCGGTCTCGTGCTCGCCGCGGGGGCGGTGGACGTGGCGCGCTTCGCCTTCGGCGTGCCGTACGTGGAGTTCCTGAACTTCGCCTTCGTATGGCTCGCCGTGCATCAGCTCGGGTTCCTGCGGGCGGACGGCAGGCTGCGGGTGCGGGTGCCTGCGGCCATGGCAGCGGTGGGGCTCGCGGGGGCCTCGGCCCTGGTGGCCTTCGGGCCGTATCCCCTCTCCATGGTCGGCATGCCCGGCGAGCGTGTCTCGAACATGGCCCCGCCGACCTTCGCCCTGCTCTGCCACGGGATGTGGCTGGTGGGCGCGGTGGAGCTGCTGCGGGGGCCCGCGGCGCGGTGGCTCGCGCGGCCTCGGGTGTGGCGGGGCGTGGTGGCGGCGAACGGGGTCTCGATGACGGCGTTCCTGTGGCACCTGACGGCGATGCTCGGGGTGTACGGGGTGCTGATCGCCGCGGACGTGCCGCTGCCGGAGCCCGCCACCGGGGCGTGGTGGGCGCAGGTTCCGCTGCGGATGGCGGCCGCGGTGGTGGTCACCGGCGTACTGGTCGCCGCGTTCCGCCGCTTCGAACGGCCGGGGGCGCCGAGGGGGTTGGTGGCTCCCGCATCGGGACCGGCCTCGGGTCCTGCGGCCGCGGTGGGGGTCGTGCTGTGTCTGTTCGGGGTGCTCGGGCTCTCCATGGTCGGGTTCGGAGGGCTGCTCGAGGGGCGTACGGCGATGTTGATCGCTGTGCGGGTGACGGCGCCGGTGGCTGTGGGGATGGCGTTGGTGGGCTGGTTCCTTGTGGAGCGGGCGGGCAGCTTCTCCTTCCCCGAACGCCGGGCGGGCTGATCCGTCGGCCGTCGGCCGTCGGCGAAAGGCCACCTTGCGGGGTCCGGGGCGGGGCAGGGACGCGGCCGGGGCGGGGTCCAGGGGCGGGGCCCCCGGCCTGCTGGTACCTCGCCATGGCCGCCGGGCCAGTAGCCGCAGTCTCCGACTACGCTGGAGGTCGATCGATCCCCTTCCCTGGAGCGTTAATGGCCGTCAACCTGGTCAATGTCGAGGCAGTCAGCAAGGTGTACGGCACGCGTGCCCTGCTCGACGGTGTCTCCCTCGGCGTGTCCGAGGGGGACCGGATCGGCGTCGTGGGGCGCAACGGAGACGGGAAGACGACCCTCATCCGGATGCTCGCCAAGCTGGAGGACGCGGACACCGGGCGGGTCACGCACAACGGCGGTCTTCAGCTCGGCGTGCTGACCCAGCACGACTCGCTCGACCCCGAGGCCACCGTGCGGCACGAGGTCATCGGTGACCTCGCCGACCATGAGTGGGCGGGCAGCGCCAAGATCCGGGACGTGCTGACCGGGCTCTTCGGCGGCCTTGACATGCCGGGCTTCCCGCAGGGGCTCGACACCGTCATCGGGCCGCTCTCCGGTGGCGAGCGGCGCCGTATCGCGCTCGCGCAGCTGCTCATCGGCGAGCCCGACCTGATCGTGCTCGACGAGCCGACCAACCACCTCGACGTCGAGGGCATCGCCTGGCTCGCCGAGCACCTGCGCACGCGGCGCTCGGCGCTCGTCTGCGTCACGCACGACCGCTGGTTCCTGGACCAGGTGTGCACGCGCATGTGGGACGTACAGAGCGGGTCCGTCTACGAGTACGAGGGCGGGTACTCCGACTACGTCTTCGCCCGTGCCGAGCGTGAGCGCATCGCGGCCACCGAGGAGACCAAGCGCAAGAACCTGATGCGCAAGGAGCTGGCCTGGCTGCGGCGCGGCGCCCCCGCCCGCACCAGCAAGCCCCGGTACCGCATCGAGGCCGCCAACGAGCTCATCGCCGACGTGCCGCCGCCCCGCGACAGCAGCGAGCTGATGAAGTTCGCGACGAGCCGGCTCGGCAAGACCGTCTTCGATCTTGAGGACGTGACCGTCCAGGCCGGACCCAAGCTGCTCCTCAAGCACCTGACCTGGCAGCTCGGCCCCGGTGACCGCATCGGCCTCGTGGGTGTCAACGGCGCGGGCAAGACCTCGCTCCTGCGGGCGATGGCCGAGGCGCAGCGCTCCGACGGCGACGTACAGCCCGAGGCGGGGCGCGTGGTCGTCGGCAAGACCGTGAAGCTGGCCTACCTGTCCCAGGAAGTCGCCGAACTCTCCCCGACGCTGCGGGTGTTGCAGGCGGTGCAGCAGGTGCGCGAGCGGGTCGACCTCGGCAAGGGCCGGGAGATGACCGCGGGGCAGCTCTGCGAGACGTTCGGGTTCAACAAGGAGAAGCAGTGGACGCCCGTCGGTGACCTGTCCGGTGGTGAGCGGCGGCGGCTTCAGCTGCTCCGGCTGCTCATGGACGAGCCGAACGTCCTCTTCCTCGACGAGCCCACCAACGACCTCGACATCGAGACGCTGACGCAGCTCGAAGACGTGCTCGACGGGTGGCCCGGTTCGATGGTCGTGATCTCCCACGACCGGTTCTTCCTGGAGCGCACCACCGACAAGGTTTTCGCGCTGCTCGGTGACGCGACGATGCGGATGTTGCCGCGCGGCATCGACGAGTACCTGGAGCGCCGCAAGCGGATGGCCGCCGCCGGTGCCCCCGCGGCTCCCCTCGCCGCGACCTCTGGCTCCTCCGGGTCCGCCGCACCGGCCGCCCCGCAGAAGGCCGTCTCCTCCGCCGACGCCCGCGCCGCGAAGAAGGAACTCCAGAAGATCGAGCGGCAGCTGGACAAGATGTCCACGAAGGAAACGTGGCTGCACGCCCAAATCGCCGATAACGCCACCGACTTCGAAAAGGTGGCCAAACTGGACGCTGAGTTGCGTGAACTCGTCAGTGAGCGCGACGAGTTGGAGATGCGCTGGCTGGAGCTCGCGGAGAGCGCGTAGAGGTCTCGTAACAGACGCATCACGGGCCGGTCCTCCCTTGGGTACAGGGGACGGACCGGTCAGTTGTGCTAGTGCCTCAGGGTGATAGAAAGGTCGGCCTGAGCACCACTTGGCGTGCCGAAAAATCAGTGAAGGGGGAAGCGCTGATGACTCAGCCGCCCAACCAGCCGCCGTCCGGCGGTTTCGGAGCTCCGCAGGATCCGCAGCAGGGAGCCGCTCCGCAGCCACCGGGCCAGCCACCGCAGATGCCCGGTCAGCCGCCGACCCCGCCGTCGGGGGCCCCGCAGACCCCGCCCGCGCCGCAGCCCGGCTACGGCTACCCGCAGACTCCGCCCGCGCCCCAGCCGGGTTACGGCTACCCGCAGCAGCCCGGCCAGCCCGGACCGTACAACCAGCCCGGACCTTACGGCCAGCCCACGCAGCCCGGTCAGCCGGGTCCCTACGGCCAGCCCACGCAGCCGGGCCCCTACGCCCAGCAGCCCCAGTACGGGTACCCGCAGCAGCAGTTCCCCGGCGGCCCCGGCGTGCCCGGCACCCCGCCCGGCGGTGGCGGCAAGAACCCCTTCAAGGGCAAGCCCGGCCTGATCGTGGCGGCCGTGGCGGCCGCGGCGCTCGTCATCGGCGGTGTCGCCTGGGCTGTCGTCGGCGGTGACGACGGCGGCAAGAAGAAGCCCAGCGCCGAGAAGAGCAGCGACCCCAAGGCCAGCGGTTCCGCGCCGGTCAACCCGGGCGACGGCTCCGGTGACGGCGAGAAGCAGGAAGACCTCAACGCGGGCCGCCAGCCCGGCGAGTCGAAGGTGCTCTGGTACAAGGAGGCGCCCAAGGTGCCCGGTTCCGGCGCCGACGCCAAGGGCATGTGGGTCCAGGGCGATGTCGCCGTCAAGGCCGCGTACAAGGAGATCACCGCCTACAACGTCAAGACGGGCGACGAGGCCTGGCCGACGATCAAGTTCCCGCAGAAGATCTGTGGCACGACCCCGCAGATCACGAAGGACAACAAGATCGTCGTCGCGTACAAGGACGGCCAGAAGGACAACGCCAAGTGCAGCCAGATCCAGGTCGTCGACCTGAAGACGGGCGGCAAGGGCTGGACGAAGCCGGTCAAGGAGGAAGGTCTCTTCGACTTCGCCACCAACGCCGACCTCTCCCTCACCGGCGACACCCTGATGGTCGGCCGCTCCCAGTCGGGCACCGCACTGCGGATGAGCGACGGCAAGGAGCTCTTCGTGGCCGGCAAGAAGGACGAGGGCACCTGCTTCCCCAGCGGCTTCGCCGGTGGCAAGAAGATGCTCGTCGCCCTCTCGTGCGGGGCGAGCTCGCCCACCGAGCACGACGAGCTGCAGCAGCTCGACCCGAAGACCGGCAAGGCCGTGTGGACGAAGAAGTTCCCCAAGGGCTGGAAGGTCGGCCGGATCTACTCCGAGAGCCCGACGATCGTCTACCTCACCAACGAGGACAAGAAGCAGTGGAACATCACCACGCTGAAGCCCAACAGCAGCGCCACGCGCTCTGAGGTCGCCGTCGACGAGAAGTTCGCGCCGGAGTGCGACGGCTCGACCTTCCTCGGCGGCAGTCTGCAGGGCTGCCTGGGTGCGACGACCGACGACAACAACCTCTACCTGCCGACCGAGGCGACGTCCGGCGCCAACGAGGTCGTGGCGATCAGCCTCGCCACCGGCAAGGAAGCCTGGCGCACGAAGTCGCCGCTAGAGGAATCGATGCTGCCGATGAAGGTCGAGGGCGGTTCGGTCATCGCCTACGTCAACCCCTCGTACGACTCCGGCGGCCAGGTCGTCTCGATCCCGATCTCGGGCTCGCACAAGCCGAAGACGCTCCTGAAGAACCCCGAGGGGACCTCGGAGATCGAGAGCGGCTTCTACTCGAAGGCGGTCGACTACGTGGACGGTCGCTTCTACATCTCCACGACGCGGCTCTCGGGCAGCGCGAAGGGCCAGGAGAAGCTGATGCTGGCCTACGGCAAGTGACCTTCTCCGTCGGGCAAGCCGCCCCCCTGTCGCCTAGTTCACCTCTCGTCCCCAAGGAATCGACGTCATGACCCAGCCGCCCCAGCCGCCCAACGAGCCCCCGCAGGGCGGGTTCGGCGCCCCTCAGGACCCCCCGCCGGGTGGTTTCGGCGCCCCCCAGGACCCCCCGCCGGTGGGCTTCGGCAAGGCACCCGAGCCGAACAACCCGTCGTACGGCTACCCGCAGACTCCGCCCGCGCCCCAGCCGGGTTACGGCTACCCGCAGCAGCCCGGCCAGCCCGGACCGTACAACCAGCCCGGACCTTACGGCCAGCCCACGCAGCCCGGTCAG